>NZ_JBMGQR010000118.1:0-7660 GCF_049059935.1 Solicola agrisoli
CTGGCCGCCGCCAGGCTGCCTGCGAGCGCCTGCAGCGCCCCGGGCCCGATGGACGTGAACACGGCGGCCTTCTCTCCGGTGGCCCACCGCAACGCCGTGGCGGCGTGGGCGGCCTCGACCTCGTTGCGCACCGCGTAGGTACGGACCAGGCCCGCGTCCTGGTAGACCCGCAGGACCTCTCCCAGGTCGGTCGAGCCGTGGCCGAAGATGCCGACGAAGCGACTCACCCCCTGGCGCAACAGGCCGAGCACCACGGCCTCGGACAAGGTGAGGTGCAGTGACTCGGGCAGCGTCGAGCCTTCCAGGGCCGCCTCGATGCCCCCGGCGGCGCTGATCGCCGAAGCCCGGGCGACGCGCTCATCCACGATGTCGTTCATGGGTCGAACGCTACAACAGGGTTGCCGATGTGACTACCAGATGGGCGCCGTTGGGACGTTGACGAACGTCAAGTCGGGCCATCGCCGTCGATCTGGCCCGGATCCGTGGCGCTTCTCAGCCGTGGGGGGAGTGCGACAACGCCCTTGACGCTACGGCAATCTCTCCCTACGGTGTGAGCGTGGCAACTGACGAGAGCCGTACGCGTGGCGGCACCTTGGAGTCGGGGCTGGACATCATCGAGTGTCTGGTCGAACGACCCGACGGCGCCGGGGTGACCGAGCTGGCCGTCCTGCTGGGCATGGACAAGGGCAATCTGCACCGCCTGCTGAAGGTGCTGATCGCCCGGGGGTACGTCACCCAGCAGGTCGACAGTCGTCGCTACCGGGCGACGGCTCACGTCGTGGGCCTCGCCGGCTCGCTCCTGCGCCAGCTCGACCTCCGCTCCGTCGGGGAGCAGCCATGTGCGCAGCTGCTGGAGAGGACGGGGGAGTCGGTCCACCTGTCGCAGGTCACGCGTTCTGGGGTCGTCTACATCCTGCAGCGGCGCGCGCCGTTCCGCGTCAGCATCGCCACCGAGGTCGGAGCTCGCCCGCCGCTGCATGCGACGGCGACCGGGAAGTCGATCCTGGCCCACGTCGACGACGCCATGGCCGACGAGTGGCTCAGCGAGCCTTTCGAGAGCTTCACTTACCGCACGCACACGGATCGTGCCTCGCTCGATCGTGATCTCGAGCTCATCCGATCGCGTGGGTTCGCGGTCGACGACGAGGAGTACAACCCTGGTGCGCGCTGCGTCGCTGCGCCCATCTTCGGTCTCGAGGGCACGGTCGTCGGTTGTGTGGGCATGTCGACACCCACCCAGCGAGTGTCGATCGGAGACCTGAGCAAGCTGGCCGGCGAAGTGCTCAGGACCGCGAGGCAGATCACCGCCAACATGGGCGGCCCCGTCGACAGGCACCCCGACTCAGACCCGTGGATCGAGGACGGCGGCATCAGATGACGGCAGTTCCTCGACCCCTTGCGGTGTAGGCCCACCGCCCCACCCAGTCCCCCGGTCCCGCAACCGCTGGAACCGGTCAGCACCACCTGGTGAACACCCACATCCCTGGCAGGCGGCCACACCGGTCGTCATTCAGGCCTGCGCTGAAACAGAGGTCACAACCATGCGTATTCCCCGACCGGTACGTGTCGCCGCGGCGGCCCTCCTGTCCGTCGGACTGCTCACCGCCTGTGGGTCAGGCGGCTCGAGCAGCTCGGGTGGCTCCGGCGGCGGAGAGACCGACGATCTCACGATCGGCATCTCCTACCCGACCGCGAACAGCCCGTTCTGGAAGGCCTACAACGACTTCATCGACGACGGCGCCGACCAGCTGGGCATCACGGTCAACGCCGTCTCGGCCGACGAGAACGAGCAGAAGCAGCTCTCGGACGTGCAGAACCTCATCAGCCAGGGCGTGGACGGACTGATCATCACCCCGCAGTCCACCTCGATCGCGCCCACCCTCCTCCGCGCTGCCGCACGGGCCGATATCCCCGTGGTGGTCACCGACCGCTATCCCGGGTACGACCCCGGGACGGAGAAGGACGCCGACTACGTCGCCTTCCTCGGACCCAACGACGAGCAGGCGGGACAGGGCATTGCCGAGGCTCTCGCCGAGGCCGGGGGAGACAAGTTCCTGGCCCTGGGTGGCACGCCGGGCAACTCGGTGGCGGAGGGCCGCAAGAGCGGGCTCGAGGCCGGCATCTCTGCTGCCGGCGCCGACCTGGTGCAGTTCCAGGCCGCCGGGGACAGCGAGGAGAAGGGTCTGTCGACCACCGAGAACCTCCTGCAGGCCAATCCCAAGGGCAGCGTCAACGCCGTCTGGTGCTTCAACGACAACCTGTGCATGGGCGCCATCAAGGCCGCCAAGAACGCGGGACGTGAGGGCGACCTCGACTTCGGTGGCATGGACCTCACCCCGCAGGCCATCACCGCGATCGAGTCCGGCGACTACACCGTCAGCTTCGGCGGCCACTGGCTGCAGGGTGGGTTCGGCCTGGTCATCCTCTACGACCAGATCAAGGGCACCAAGCCCGCCGAGGGCGTGGTCAAGCTGGACCTGCTCAAGGTCGACAAGTCGAACGTCGCGGAGTTCAAGTCCAAGTTCATCGACAACCCGCCGGACTACGACTTCACCAAGCTCAGCCGGGCCGACAACCCCGACGCGACGGCCGACTACGAGATCACGCTGAACTGATCATGCCCCACCTGTTCGAGATGCGAGGACTGAGAAAGTCCTACGACGCCGTGCGCGCTCTGAGATGGGACCAGGCTACGACCATCACCCTGGACCCAGGGCAGGTCCTCGGCCTGGCCGGGGAGAACGGTGCCGGCAAGTCCACCCTGCTCGGCTCGCTCACCGGTTCGGTGCGTCTCGACGCAGGTCGATTCACCCTGGGCGGCGCGTCGTACGAGCCCGCAGGCCCGTTCGACGCGCTGTCCAAGGGGGTCGCGCTCATCCCCCAGGAGACCCTGCTGTCCCCCACCCTCACCGTGGCCGAGAACGTCCTGCTCGGACGCGAGTCCGAGTACACGTCGGCCGGCTTCATCAACGGCCGCAAGCGCGACAGGCTGGCGGCCAAGGCGCTGGGCCTGGTCGACCTCGACCTGGACATGTCGACCCTGTGCGGGTCACTGGTCATCGAGCACAAGAAGATGATCGAGCTCGCCCGCGCCCTGGCCGCCCAGCCACGTGTGCTGCTCGTCGACGAGACGTCGAACGTGCTGTCGCGAGACGGAGCGATCGTGCTCTTCGACCGGATCGCGTCCTTCGCCGAGCGAGGCGGGGCGGTCGTGTTCGTCACGCACCGCCTCGACGAGATCGTGCGCCACTGCACCGACGTGACCGTCCTCAAGGACGGCGACCTCGTGCGATCGCAACGCGTGGCCGAGACGTCCGAGGAGGAGATCGCCCACGCCATGGTGGGCCGGGCCCTGGAGGACGTCCTGCACGAGGGCACACGTCGATCCGGCGAGGTCGTCCTGGCCGTCGACGAGCTGCAGGTGCCCGGGTGCGACGCGTTCTCCCTCGACCTCAGGGCCGGCGAGATCGTCGGCATCGGCGGTCTGGTCGGCTGTGGGGCCGACTCGGTCGCACGAGCGCTCGCCGGTGTCGTCCGGACCCACGGCGGAACCATCACGCTTAACGGCGAGGACGTCACCGGGTTCGACCTGCCCGACCGCATCGGGGCTGGTATCGCCTACCTGCCGAAGGACCGCGACGAGGAGGGACTGCTCCTGGGCGCCTCCATCGCCGAGAACATCGCCCTGGGGAGCCTGGACCGGTACAGCACCTGGGGCTTCGTCCCACCTCGGGCCGGGGCGGCAGGTGCGAACGAGCAGATCGCGCTCCTGTCGATCAAGGCCGAGGGACCCGGTACCCGAGTCGGTCAGCTCTCCGGCGGCAACCGCCAGAAGGTGCTGCTGGGTCGCTTGATGCACAGAGACGTGCCCGTCCTGGTCCTGAACAACCCCACCCGAGGCGTGGACGTCGGCGCCAAGGGCGACATCTATCGACTGTTGGACGCGGCACGGGACCAGGGCAAGGCGTTGATCGTCGTCTCCGACGAGCTCCCCGAGCTGCTCCGTCTTGCCGACCGCGTCCTGATCATGCGTCGCGGTGCGGTCTCGGCCATCGAGGAGCGTCCGCTCCCGACCGAACACGAACTGATCGGAGCAATGCTGTGAGCACCACTCGAGCCCCCGAGGCGCGTTCGGCGGCCCCCACCGCGGCTCAGCGGCTGCAGCAGAGGTTCAAGTTGCAGCAGCTGGTCCCGTTCGCCGCGCTGATCATCCTGTTCGTCTTCTTCTCCCTCAACAACGGTGCCAACTTCTACTCGTCGTCCAACCTGCTGGTCGTCCTGCAGCAGACCGTCGTGCTGGCCATCGTCGCCTACGGCCTCACCTTCGTGATCGTGTCGGGGTCCATCGACCTGTCCGTCGGCTCGGTGGTGGCGCTCACCGGGGTGGTCACCGCCACCATGGCCGAGGACAACCAAGTCCTGGGCATCGCGGCCGCCCTCGCCGTCGGCGTGCTGGCCGGCCTGGTGAACGGCTTCGTGTTCGCGTACGGCAAGATTCCCTCCTTCATCGTCACCCTCGGCATGCTGCAGGCCGCACGTGGCCTCACCCTTGTGATCAGCGACGGCGCGGCACGACCGCTGCCCTTCGACGGCATCCTGGGCAATCTCGGCCTGATGCCGTGGATCCTGGTCGCCGGTGCCGTCGTCACCCTGGCCGCCGTGATCTTGTTCCAGTACACGTTGTTCGGTCGGCGGGTCAGGGCGATCGGCGGCAACGAGCGCGTCGCCACGCTGGCCGGGGTGCCATCACGCCGGCTGAAGGTCGCAGTCTTCGCCTTCTCCGGCCTGATGGCGGGGGTCGGTGGAGTCGTCCTGGCCTCGCGTTTGGGGACGGGCTCGCCGACCGCGGCGACCGGGTTCGAGCTCGACGTCATCGCCGCCGTCGTCATCGGCGGCACCCCGCTGACCGGCGGACTGGGACGCATCAGCGGAACCCTCGTCGGTGCCGTCATCATCTCCATGCTCTCGAACGGACTGGTGCTGATGGGGGTCGGTGACGCCGCCCAACAGATCGTCAAGGGCGTCGTCCTGGCCGCTGCGGTCTTCGTCTCGCTCGAGCGCGGAAAGATCGGCGTCATCAAGTAGGCGCCTGCCCCGTACTTCTCCACACCCACCCACCCGTGAGGAACCCCATGTCCAAGCAGCGCGAGCTCCGCATCGGAGTCGCCGGTGCAGGCGCCATCGTCCGGCTCTCGCACCTTCCCGCCATCACCCGAGTCCCCGGTGTCCGCGCCGTCGCGCTCGCCGACCCTGATGCCGGCCGCGTCAACCAGCTCGCCGACGAGTACGAGGCCACGGCGTACCCCAACTACACCCAGATGATCGCCGAGGCCGATCTCGACGCCGTCCTCGTCGCTGCTCCCAACCACCTGCACCTCGACATTGTCGCGAAGGCCGCAGCGCGTGGTCTTCACGTCTTCACCGAAAAGCCGGTCGCTCACAACCTCGAGGACGCCCGCGCGATCGAGGCCGCCTGCGATGAGGCGGGTGTCGTCACGCAGACCGGTTTTAACCAGCGCTACCGCGAGCCGGTCCAGCTGGCCAAGCAGGGCTTGGAGGCAGGAATGGTGGGGGACGTCCTGTCCTTCCGGTCCGTGTACTCCGAGTCCTACGCGGTCTACCCCTCGGCTACCGGCTACCGGTACGACCTGGCCCAGTCCGGTGGCGCGTCGATCCTCGACCTGGCCATCCACCGCATCGACCTCGCTCGTCACCTGGTCGGGGACATCGTTGAGGTCTGCGCCACCGTCGACCACCGGACGATCCCGCACGCCGCCGACGACAACGTGTTCCTGCTCCTGCGGTTCGACAACGGCGCGACCGGCGTGATCAGCTCCGACCGGTTCTCGCCGCAGGTCTCGAACGCCACCGACCTGTACGGCCCGGTCGGCACCATCCACCTCTCCACCGAGACCCGCAACCCCTTCCAGTCCGTGCCCATGGCCTTCTCCAGCCAGCTCCCCGCCTCAGAACTACCCGAGCCGCTCGCGAATGCGGAGTGGCCCTCCGCCTGGTGGCTGGACTACACCCCGGGTGCCTGGGTCAGCGTGAGCCCGACGCGCGGGAACCCCTACGACGCGGAGTGGACGGCTTTCGCCGCCGCAGTGGCCGGCCACGACACCCTCTCGCGCCCCACCATCCACGACGGCGTGCGGGCCCAGGAAGTCGTCACGGCCGCGTACCGCTCGGTCCGGGAGCACGGCTGGGTCTCGCTGCCCCTAACCGACGCCGCCGAGCCCGTCCCCACGTACGAGTAAGGACCCTGCATGCGCACCTCGTTCCACACCGCCACCCTGCACGAGCTGCCGGTGCTCGACGCCGTCCAAGCGCTGCTCTACGCCGGGTACGACGCCGTCGAGCTCAACGCCGAGACCCTTCCGTGGGCCGCACCACACGTCGGACCCGACACGCCCATCGACGTCCGCCAGCAGCTCAGGGCCACCGGGGCGATCTCCTCCATCGCTGCGCACCGGCCCGGGCTGGCGTCCATGAACGACGACGAACGTCGCGAGGCAATCGACTGGACCGTCGGCTGCATCCAGCTGGCCTCCGACGTCCGAGCCCCGGTCGTGCACGTTATCCCCGGCGATCAACCCGACCTCGGCACAGGTCTTGGCGTCGCGAGCGAGCCTGGGAACCTCCACGCGTTCGTCGCGTCCCTGCGCGAGATCGTTGACGCGGCGGACGGCACCGGCGTCGTCGTCGCGCTCGAGCCCATCGTCAACCAACTGGTCTCGACCACCGACCAGACATTGGCCATCCTCGAGGCGGTGCCCGGGCTGAAGGTCAGCTTCGATCCCTCCCACCTGCAGGTCACCACACACGACGTCCACGACGCCGCACTCAGGCTCGGCCCCCACACCGTGATCGCCGCAATCAAGGACGCCCGCGGTGAACCGACCGACTTTGCCTTCCTCGCACAAGGCAGGGGCGAGATCGACTTCCTCGACATGGTCGACACGCTGAGGGCTTCCGGCTTCGACGGCGCTCTGGTCGTCGAGCACGAAGCCCACCTCTTCGGTGACACCAGGAGCCCCGACCAGGTGGTGCGTGAGAGCCTGCCCGGCGCCCGAGCCCTGGCGAGTTGACGCCGGGCGGGCCTGCGACTCGACGCCTTCGAGTCGGAGGCGATACAAGTTGATGCTCCCGCCCCTCTGAACGTGTACCTGATCCGCTGACGTCCGTCCCCGGATAGGGCAAGCATCCGTGTAGGAAAGCAGTCATGCAGTGGCATCCCACGACCTGCTGAACCCGCCCGAATGGACCTGTGACGTGATCAGGGCGACCGCAGGCCTGTCCGACAGGACGCGGAACGAATTCAGTGCAGGAGATGCTCGCGGCTCTGAGCATGACGTCGTTCCACAAAGCGATCGTCCCGCGGAGAGCGATCGTGACTAATCGACCGAAGGTTCACGCCTCGCGCATGGCGACGGACTTTACGCAGCGGAGCGGCCTTCACCGGCCTCGAAGCACTTCGACTGCGAGCCGCTCGTATCCGTTCCGCAGTTCCTCCCACCGTTGGCGTGGGTTGCACCGGTCGCGTCCTGCGAGGTGGGCGGCGAGGTCTTCGACGTGGATCTGGTCGCCGGCGCCGTAGGCGGCGAGGTGATCAAGGGGAAGGCCCCGGTCTTCGACAACGAGCCTGGTGCCGTGCTCGTCG
>NZ_JBMGQR010000119.1:0-7533 GCF_049059935.1 Solicola agrisoli
CTCCAGGGCCTCGGCGACCGAGGCGTCGGCGAGCCTGAAGAAGCGCTGTCGTCCGCGTGCGTCGACGACCACCAGGCCGCTGCCGAGCAGCACCGCCAGGTGCTCGCTCGCCGTCGAGGCGCCGACCTGGGCGACCGCGGCCAGCTCCGCGGCGGGTCGCGCGGACCCGTCCATGAGCAGGTCGAGCATGGCCGAGCGGGCCGGGGACGACAGCGCCCGGCCGATCGGTGCGAAGTCGACGGCCACACCACCACCGTAGGTCGAGGACGCTTCGGTGACGACCGAACCCTCACCGTCCTACGGTCGCCCCATGAGCACCCATGTGTACGACACCCACCTGGTCTGGGACGGCACCACCGCGGACGGCTACCGCGCCTACCCGCGCGCCCACCGGGCCGTCGCCCCGCCCGCCGTCGCCGAGGTCGCACTCAGCGCCGACCCGCACTTCCGCGGCGACCCCGACCGGCTCAACCCCGAGCAGCTCGTCGTGATGGCGGCCAGCTCGTGCCAGCTCCTGTCATTCCTGGCCGTCGCCGCCCGCGCCGGCGTCGTCGTGACGGGCTACTCCGACGAGGCCCGCGGGGAGATGCCCGAGGACGACCCGCCGATGCGGATCACGCGGATCGTCCTGGCACCCGTGGTCACCGTCGCGGGCGGCACCGACGCGGACCACGTCGTCCGGCTGCTGCACGAGGCGCACGAGGGCTGCTACGTCGCGCGCTCCCTGCGCACCGACGTCGTGCTCGACCCGACGGTGGTGCTGGCATGAACGGCGCGCCGGTCGACGTCGCCGCGGTGCTCGACGACCGCGCCGGTGCGCTCGCCGAGCTGGGCGAGTGCCTCGGTGCCGCGGGGGTGAGCCTCGAGGGTGGCGGCGTGTTCGTCCACGACGGCGTGGGCGTGGCCCACTTCCTCGTCGACGACGGAGCCGCCGCGCGCGCGGCGCTGCGGGCCGAGGGCATCGTCCTGACCGACGTACGCGAGCCGGTGGTGCTGCGCCTGGACCAGGGCGTCCCCGGCCAGCTCGGCCTGGTGTGCCGGCAGCTGGCCGACGCCGGCGTCAGCATCCAGGTGCAGTACAGCGACCACGACGGGCGCCTCGTGCTGCTCGTCCCCGACGCCGACGTCGCGGCCGCGCGCGAGGTCGCGGCGCGGTGGTGAGGACGGCGCAGGTCAGGACGGGGCGCGGCGCGCACCCACCTGCGCGAGCAGGGTGTCGCGCTCGAGCAGCGACGGTCCGTACCAGGTGAGCAGCCGACCGGAGACGAGCGCGGTGGGCGTCGCGGCGAACACCTCGGGGCCGTCGTCGGCGGTGAAGACGTAGGGCTCGTCGGGCAGCAGGACGACGTCCGCGCCGGCCGCGTCGAGGTCGCCAGGCTCGACGGCCGGGTAGCGGTCGGCGTCCTCGGCGTGCACGTTCTCCAGGCCGAGGCGCCGCAGCAGGTCGCCGGTGAACGTCGACGACCCGACCACCATCCAGGGGTCGCGCCAGATCGCGATGGCCACGCGGGCCGTCACCTCGGGCACCGGGCCACCCCACAGCCGCTCGGCCTCGTCGAGCCACTCCGGCCTGCCCCAACCGAGGGCGACGTCGAGGAGCCGACCGAGCGAGGTGAGCGCCTGGGGAACGGTGCGGACGTCGGTGACCCAGACCGGCACGCCGCGGTCGCGGAGCCGCCTGACGTCGAGCTCGCGGTTCTCCTCCTTGTTCACCACGACCACGTCGGGCTCGAGGGCGGCGATCGCGGCGAGGTCGGGATTCTTGGTGCCGCGGACGCGGACGACGTCGAGGTCGGCGGGGTGGGTGCACCAGTCCGTGGCCCCGACCAGCGCGTCCGGCCGGGTGGCGGCGAGCGCCTCGGTGATCGACGGCACCAGCGACACGACGCGGGCCGCGGGCGCCGTGCCGTGCCACGGGTGGTCGAGGTCGTCGGCGCTCACACGTTGCGGCGGTACTGCCCGCCGACCTCGAAGAACGCGTCGGTGATCTGGCCGAGTGAGCACACGCGTGCGGCGTCCATCAGCACCGCGAAGACGTTGTCGCCGTCGGTCGCGGCCTGCTTGAGCCGCGCGATCTGCACGGCGCCCTCGGTGTCGTGGTCGTGCTGGAACCCCTGGACGCGGTCGAGCTGCGACTTCTTCTCCTCGGGCGTCGCGCGCGCCAGCTCGACGTGGGTGGGCGTGCCGCCGTCGTCGGACTCGGGCTTGCGGAACGTGTTGACGCCGACGATGGGCAGCGATCCGTCGTGCTTGCGGTGCTCGTAGAGCATCGACTCGTCCTGGATGCGGCCGCGCTGGTAGCCGGTCTCCATCGCGCCGAGCACGCCGCCGCGCTCGTTGATGCGGTCGAACTCCTCGAGCACGGCGGCCTCGACGAGGTCGGTGAGCTCATCGATGACGAACGAGCCCTGCAGGGGGTTCTCGTTCATCGCCATCCCCCACTCGCGGTTGATGATCATCTGGATCGCGAGCGCGCGACGCACCGACTCCTCCCCCGGCGTCGTGACGGCCTCGTCGTAGGCGTTGGTGTGCAGGCTGTTGGCGTTGTCGTAGATCGCGATGAGGGCCTGCAACGTGGTGCGGATGTCGTTGAAGTCCATCTCCTGCGCGTGCAGCGAGCGGCCGGACGTCTGCACGTGGTACTTCAGCTTCTGGCTGCGCTCGTTGGCGCCGTACTTGTCGCGCATCGCCACCGCCCAGATGCGACGGGCCACGCGGCCGAGCACGGAGTACTCGGGGTCCATGCCGTTGGAGAAGAAGAACGACAGGTTGGGCGCGAAGTCGTCGACGTCCATGCCGCGCGCGAGGTACGACTCGACGTAGGTGAAGCCGTTGGCGAGGGTGAAGGCCAGCTGGCTCAGGGGGTTCGCCCCGGCCTCGGCGATGTGGTACCCCGAGATCGACACCGAGTAGAAGTTGCGCACCCGGTGCTCGATGAACCACTCCTGGATGTCGGCCATCATCCGCAGGCTGAACTCGGTGGAGAACAGGCAGGTGTTCTGGCCCTGGTCCTCCTTGAGGATGTCGGCCTGCACGGTGCCGCGCACGGTGGCGACGGCGTCGGCGGCCACCTGCGCGCGCTCGTCCGCGGACGGCTCCCGTCCCTCACGCTCGCAGAAGGCGTCGACCTGCTGGTCGATGACGGTGTTGAGGAAGAACGCGAGGACGGTGGGTGCGGGCCCGTTGATCGTCATCGAGACCGACGTGGTGGGCGACACGAGGTCGAACCCGTCGTAGAGCGCCTTCATGTCGTCGAGCGTCGCGATCGAGACGCCGGACGTGCCCACCTTGCCGTAGACGTCCGGACGCAGGTCGGGATCTCGGCCGTACAGGGTGACCGAGTCGAACGCGGTGGACAGGCGCTTGGCGTCGCCGTCGGCCGACAGCAGCCTGAAGCGGCGGTTGGTGCGGAACGCGTCGCCCTCGCCGGCGAACATGCGGGCAGGGTCCTCGCCATCGCGCTTGAAGGCGAAGACGCCCGCGGTGTACGGGAACGCGCCGGGCAGGTTCTCGCGTCGCCAGAACGACACCAGCTCGCCGTGGTCGGTGAAGCGCGGCAGCGACACCCGCGGGATCCTCGAGCCCGACAGCGACTCGCGGGTCAGCGTCGTGGTGATCTCCCGGTCGCGCACGCGCACCGTGTGCTCGTCGCCGGAGTACGCCTCGACGACCGACGGCCAGGCCTCGATCTGGTCGGTCACCGCGGCCGGCAGCTCCGCGCGTGCGGCGGCCAGCAGACCGTCGAGGTCGGCGGTGTCGGCGCCGGCGCGCTCGAGCTCGCCGCGGACGAGGTCGAGCCGCTGCGCACGGCTCGCCGCCTCGGCCAGCCGCTGCGTCTCGGCGTGGTAGCCCCGGACGGTCTCGGCGATCTCGGCGAGGTAGCGCACCCGTCCGCCGGGCACGACCTGGCGGATGCCCGAGGAGTGCTTGACGTCGACGGGCGCCAGCGTGCCCTCGTCGAGCGGCAGCCCCGCGGAGGCGAGCTGTCCCGCGAGGTGCTGGTAGAGCGCGGTGACGCCGTCGTCGTTGAAGGTCGCGGCCGACGTGCCGAACACCGGCATGTCCTCGGGCTGGGAGCCGAACGCCTCGCGGTTGCGCACCAGCTGTCGTCCGACGTCGCGCAGCGCGTCCTTGGCGCCGCGTCGCTCGAACTTGTTGATGGCCACGACGTCGGCGAAGTCGAGCATGTCGATCTTTTCCAGCTGCGACGCGGCGCCGAACTCCGGCGTCATCACGTACATCGAGTGGTCGACGAACGGGACGATGGCCGCGTCGCCCTGGCCGATGCCGGGCGTCTCGACGACGACGAGGTCGAACCCGCCGGCCTTGACGACGTCGATGACGTCGCCGAGGTGGTCGGGCAGCTCGTGGGCGCCGCGGGTCGCGACGCTGCGGAAGTAGACGCGGTCGCCGTCGAGCGAGTTCATCCGGATGCGGTCGCCGAGGAGCGCACCGCCACCGCGGCGACGGGTGGGGTCGACGGCGATCACCGCGATGCGCAGCTTGTCCTGCTGGTCGACCCGGAAGCGGCGCACCAGCTCGTCGGTGAGCGACGACTTGCCCGACCCACCGGTGCCGGTGATGCCCAGCACCGGGGTGGCCCGGGCCTGCGCCGCCTGCCTGACCCGGTCGAGCACGTCGGCGGGAAGCTGCCCCTGCTCGGCTCCGCTGATGGCGCGGGCGATCGCGAACCGGTCGCCGCTGAGCACCTGCTCGGCACTGACCTGCCTGGTCCGCCACAGGTCGAAGTCGCAGTCGGCGACCACCGAGTTGATCATCCCGACCAGGCCCATCCGCTGGCCGTCCTCGGGGGAGAAGATCGTGACGCCGGACGCGCGCAGCCGCTCGATCTCGTCGTGCACGATGACGCCGCCCCCGCCGCCGACCACCTTGACGTGGTCGGCTCCGTGGCTGCGCAACGACTCCACCAGGTACTCGAAGTACTCGATGTGCCCGCCCTGGTAGGACGAGACGGCGACGCCCTGGACGTCCTCCTCGACCGCGGCGTCCACGACCTCCTGCACCGACCGGTTGTGCCCCAGGTGGATCACCTCGGCGCCCTGGCTCTGGAAGATCCGCCGCATGATGTTGATCGACGCGTCGTGGCCGTCGAACAGGCTCGAGGCGGTCACCAGGCGAACCGGGTGGGTGGGCACGTGGAGTTCGGTCATGGGCACCTTCGACGCAGAGGTTGGACGTCCGAGGACCCAATAGTAGGACGTCCTAGGATCGAAGGAAACCCACCGGGGACAGCGTCCCGGTCAGGGCTCGACGTGGTCCCCGGCGGCGGTGCGCAGCCGGCCCAGCAGGGTCGTCAGGTCGGCGACGTCGGGGGCGTCGAGCCCGACGTCGTCGAACACGCCGGCGTTCAGGTCGGCGGTCGCCGCCTCGACGACCTCGCCGCCGGCCGTCGTCAGGGACGCCAGGACGACGCGGCCGTCGCTCGGGTGGCGGCTGCGGGTGACGAACCCCTGTCGCTCCAGGCGGTCGACGGCGCTCGTCACCGACGTCGCGTGCACCTGGAGCAGCGAGCCGACCCGCGCCATGGGCATCGCGCCCGTCGAGGAGAACGACAGCAGCCGCAGGATCTCGAACCGGGCGAACGTCAGGTCGTGCGGCTTGAGCACCGACTCGATCCGCTCCATCAGCAGCTGCTGCACCCGCATCACCGAGGTGACCAGAGCCATCCCGTCGGCCGAGCCCTCCCAGCCGTGCCGCACCCACTGGCGGTGGGCTCCCCGGATGGGGTCACGCTGCTCGGCCACCGTCTGCTCCCTGTGTCGACGCCCTCGTGCTCCGAGCAGTCTCGCGCACCCGGCCACTCCCGGGCCTGCGCGTCCCACGACCGGTCCACCCTGACGGTGCGCGGAGGCCGGAACTTCGGCAGGATCCAGGTGGCGGCGGCCGCTTCGATAGCGTCGCCGACGTCACCCCTTCCGCACGCACCCGAGGAGCACGTTGTGGCCAGCCCCCAGTACCAGGTCGTCGATCCCTCGACCGGCGAGGTCGTCGAGACCTTCGACACCGCCACCGACGCGGACGTCGCCGCCGCCCTGAGCACCTCCCACGACGCGTTCACCTCCTGGCGCGACGTGCCCATCGAGGAGCGCGCGAAAGTCGTCAAGCGCGTCGCGGCGCTGTTCATCGAGCGCAAGGACGAGCTGGGTGCGATCTGCACCGCCGAGATGGGCAAGCCCCTGTCGGAGGCGGTGGGCGAGGCCGAGTTCAGCGGCGAGATCTTCGACTACTTCGCCACCGAGGGCCCCGGGCTCGCGGCGGACCAGCCCATCACGACGTTCGGCGGGGGCAAGGCCGTCGTGCAGAAGCTGCCCGTCGGCTCGCTGCTCGGGATCATGCCGTGGAACTACCCCTTCTACCAGGTGGCCCGCTTCGCGGCGCCCAACCTGATGCTGGGCAACACGGTCATCCTCAAGCACGCCGAGTCGGTGCCCCGCTCGGCGCTCGCGATCCAGCAGCTCATGGACGACGCCGGCGTGCCCGAGGGCGTGTACGTCAACCTCTTCGCCGACCACGACCAGATCGAGACGATCATCGAGGACCCCCGCATCCAGGGGGTCTCGCTCACCGGGTCCGAGCGTGCCGGCGCCGTCGTCGCCGCGCTCGCCGGCAAGAACCTCAAGAAGTGCGTGCTGGAGCTCGGCGGGTCCGACCCCTACATCGTGCTCGACACCGAGGACGTCCCCGCCGCCGCCGACACCGCCTGGGAGACCCGCATCGGCAACGTGGGCCAGGCCTGCAACTCCAACAAGCGGATGATCGTCACCGACGACATCTTCACCGACTTCGTCGCCCGACTGACCGAGCGGGCCACGGGCCTGACCCCGGGCAGCCCGGCGGAGGAGAATGACGGCGAGTTCGCGCCGCTGTCGTCGCGCAAGGCCGCCGAGACGCTCGACGAGCAGGTCCAGGACGCCGTCAGCAAGGGCGCCACGCTCCACGCCGGCGGCGTGCTCTCCGACGGCCCGGCGGCGTACTACTCCCCCGCCGTGCTCACCGGCGTCACCGAGGGGATGCGGGCGTTCCGCGAGGAGCTGTTCGGGCCCGTCGCGGTCGTCTACTCGGTCTCGAGCGACGACGAGGCGCTCGCCCTGGCCAACGACAGCTCGTACGGACTGGGCGGTGCGGTGTTCAGCACCGACACCGAGCGCGCGCGCTCGGTGGCCCAGCGCCTCGAGGTGGGCATGGCCAACGTCAACACCCCGGCCGGCGAGGGCGCCGAGATCCCGTTCGGCGGCGTCAAGCGGTCGGGCTTCGGCCGCGAGCTCGGTCCGCTCGGCATGGACGAGTTCGTCAACAAGCGGATGTTCTACGTGAACGACTGACCCACCGGACGCACGTGTGCCCCGCCGCTGATGGCCGCGGGGCACACGTGTGCACGGGTCAGTGGACTCGCGCGGTGGTGGAGGCGGTCCTGCCGCGGAGCCCGCGGGCGGGGCCGTCGAGGACGATGCGGCACGTCGCGTCCCCGTCGGGGAGTGCGGTGGCGACGTCCTGGGTGCAGGTGCGGGCGGC
>NZ_JBMGQR010000120.1:0-7161 GCF_049059935.1 Solicola agrisoli
CCGCGCGATACCGCGGCGCCGGCGCGCAGCCAGGCGCGTTGGGTGTCGGGGCGCAGCGCATCAAAGTTGATGATCCCCGAGTACAGGGCCGGGTCGTGCGGGATCGTCACCACGGTGCGGACCAACGGTCCGAGGTCGGCCACGATCCGGGCCATGTTCGGGTCCTTGCCCGACGTCCGCTGGGACACGATCGCGACCGCGTTGCGGGCGAGGTCGGCGGAGTGCTCGTCGCGCTGGGCCAGCGCCTCGAGCATGCGGGCGCCGGCCTCGGCGGTGTCCTCGACGTTCGTGCAGGGCACCACGAGCTGGTCTGCGGCGGTGATCATCGCGCGCCAGTTCGAGGCGCGCTCGGAGTTGCCTGAGTCCATGAAGATGAGCCGGTAGTACTTGGCGGCGACCTCGTGGACCTGGCGGACCTCCTCGCCGGTCATCTCATGTTCGGAGGCGGTGGACTGGTCGGACCACAGGACGTCGAACTTGTCGGCGGGCTGGTGGTGCACGTAGTGCGCCAGATGGGCGGCCTGGGCGTGGGAGCCGAGCAGGTCGTCGGCGTACGGGAGCAGCTCAAGGACGGTGGCCTCGTGCGGGCCTTGGCGGGTCCGCCAGGCGGCGGTGCCCCTGGTCTCGTTGTTGTCCCACCCCAGGACACCAGCGCCGCCGTAACGGCCGAAGATCGCCGACAGGCACACCATCGTGGGCGTCTTGTTCGCCGACCCCTTCGGGTTCGCGATCGCAATCGTCCTCGGCCCGGGCCAGTGCTGAGAGACCTGGCGGACGTCCTCCCGAAACGCCAGCTCGGCGTCGGACGGCTTGGTCTTCATGCCCAGCTTGTTCAACGCGCCGCGCCACCCGTGGCGGGCGGGCTCGATGGTCGGCTCGTGGGAGATGAACGACTTACGCCGCCCCTCGGTCGTCGCGGTCGTCCGCAGCACCTCGGGCTCGGCGCCGACGCGGCGGCGGGCGCCGGGCTTGGACGGGGCCGGTCGCTGGGCGGGGATCTCCCACCCAGTCTTGATCTTGCTGTCATCGGCGGCCACCTCGCCGTCGTCCATAGCGGGCCCGTCGTCGAACAGCCCGGTGCCGCGGCGAGCTGCGCGGGCGGCGCCTTCGATTATGTCGTCGGCCTCCTCGTCGCTGACCGGCGTGATCGCGTACGCCCGCCCGTCGGGGTGCACCGTCAACCGGTTCCGGCCGGTGGAGTCGGTGGCCAGGGCGTAGACCGGGCGGTCCAGCCGCTGGGCGTGCTCGACCGCGACCACGTGCACCGCTGCGGCGTGCGGGGACCCGTTCGCCGCAGCGATCAACGAATCGGCCAGCAGGTCGCCGTCGACGACGACCCGGCCGTCCTCGATGGTCACGACCACCACCGGGTACAGCTCCGGCGGTGCGGGCTCAGTGCTCATCTGGTGCTGCGTCATGGGCTTCATTTTCTCCTGCGTGCTGTGGGACCGACTCGCTGGCTTGGACCGGAACTGGTGTAGCGGTGGGTTCACCGGCCTGTCTTCGTGCGATCGAGTCGATGAGCTATCCAGCCGGCCGAGGCGATGATCAGGCCGCCGGCGAGGGGCCAGATCGTCCATGACCGGACGGTGCTCGCGGTCTGCGCCTGCTCGGCGGGAAGGTTGTTCCCGAAGATCAACAGGCTGCCGATGCCGAACGCGATGGCCGCGACCGCCAGGCCAGCGAGAACGAGCAGTTGGTGCCCGGGGCGGTAGGTGTTCAGCATCGCGTGGTGACCTCTCGTCTTCTTGGCGCGGTGTCGCTCTGGGGTCTCAGGCTGTGGTGATCGACTCGACGGCCCACGGGCCGAAATCCTCGGGGCGGATAAGACTGACGAAGGTGCCAAGGCGCTCGGTTCCAAGCACCCGGCCGGCGGCGTTGTGCCGGGTGACGGTGACGATCCGGACCAGCAGGACCGACGTGGAGGTGGCCTTGCCGCCCTCGGCCTCGTCGCCGTCGGTCACCGTGGCGGTGGTGTAGCCGTCGACGTCGGCCAGGTCGATCCACTCGGCCCCGCCGGAGGCCGGGATTGGCTCGGCGACGGCGGCCGCGTAGTCGTCGGTCAGCCACCTGGATGCTCGCCGGAGGCCGTCCATCGGCGTACGGTCGACACGGGTGTCGACAACGAAGTTGGTCAAGGCTACCGCGTCGGCGACCTGCTCCGCGTCGCCGGTGTCGACCGATGCCGGCGCGGGCAGCTCGCCGCGCGGCTGCCCAGGCCCGCCGGGGGCCACGAGCTCGATCCCGTCCGGGTCGGTGGTCGCCGTAGTGCTCCCGCCGACGAGGCGGGTCTGCTCGGGCTCGTCGGTGCCGCACGCGGCCAGCGATAACGCAGCGGTAAGCACCATGGTTCCGATAGCAAGACGCCGCCGCGCCTGTGGCTCAATACTGAACCGGTGAGCTCGACGTCGCTGCCCCGCTGGGGCGAGAAGGCCAAGGTCTTGACCAAGCTTGGTTCCACGGTGTTGGCGACGCTCCTGTTGGTGGCATACATCGCCGCCGTGGCGACTGACGTTCTCGGCGGCTCTGTGCCCGATCCGATCTCTTGGACTCTGACTGGGCTGGTTGGCATCAGTCTTGCTCTGCTGGTCGGTGCCGGCGTCGTCTGGCTCATTGCCGAGTTCAGGACTGGACTGCGCGAGCCGCAACGGCCCGACTGAGCGAAGACGTGCCGCTGGCTGTCCCGCACCGTGCTCGGCATCGTGGGTGAGGGTCATGGGGTGAGTCCCTTCTTGCGTAGCCAGTCGTTGGGGTCGACGTCGTCTTGGGCGTAGCGACCACCCTTGGGGTGCACCTCGAGGTGGAGGTGGCAGCCGGTCGAGTTTCCGAGGGTGCCGACGTAGCCGATGACCTCACCGGCGGCGACCTGTTGGCCGTCGGCGACGGCCAGGCGCATCATGTGCGCGTACCAGGTCGCGAGGTTGCCGGCGCCGGTGGAGATCTTCACGAAGTTCGGTCCGGCCCAGCCGGACTGGCCGCGGTCGTGGACCACGACACCGGCGTGCACCGCCCGGACCGGTGTGCCGCACGGTGCCGAGTAGTCGGTTCCGGTGTGGTGGCGGGCCCACAGCGAACCGGACGAGCCGTAGTTGTCGCGGTTGACGTACTTGCCCTTGGCGACCGGGAGCTGCACAGGGCCGGTCGCTCCCCCACCACCGGCGCCGGTGACGGTAGTGGGGGTGCTGAACTTGGTGCGTGCCGCGGTGGTGATCTTCTTGACGTAGTTCTGGGTCTCGGGGAACGGCGGGACGCCGCGGTACTTGGTGACGTTGCCCATCCCGGCGTTGTAGGCCGCGAGCGCGAGCTCGAGCGGGTCACCGTCCAGGACGCCGGTGTCGATCTTGGCGGTGACCTGGGCCGCCAGGGCGCACATCATGTCGCCCTGGGAGCCGATCGCGTCGACCGGGTCGAACACGTCGGCGACGCCGTCGCCGGAGTAGTCCTTGCCCCAGGTCGACCAGGTGCCGGGCATGAACTGGCTGATCCCTTGCGCCCCGGCCGGAGACCCGGCGTCAGGCCGCCACCCGGACTCGGCCTCGATCTGCGCGGCGATCACCGGCGCGCCGATCTCCTTGCACTTGGCCCCGGCCGCCAACACAGCGTCGCGGTACCTCGCCGGGATCGCCCCGGCGGCGACGTCGCCCACGACCTCTCCCCCGTCGGGCGTGCTCGAGCCTGCGGTCGCCGCGACGACGACCACCGGCAGCATCAGCACCGCCAGGCCGCCGACGATCGCAGACGCGATCAGGCCGGTGGCGCCGCTTTCGCCGTCAGCTCGCATGACACCCCGCGTGCCGTAGTTACCTAATGTCCCAACCAGGACAAACTACAGCATAGATCCGTGGCCGGTGATGTCCTCGATGTCGTATCCGGAGGGGTAGATCGCGCCGACGGGCTGGCCGGAGGTGAAGGACGGTTTCGACGGTGGCGGGCGCCGAGCGATGAGAGTCTTGCGCAGCCCGAGGGCAGCATTCAGGGCGGCGGCGGTGCGTCGTCCTGTCGGCGGCAGGGCGAGTGCTTCACTGGCGGCCGGCGGGTCGATGACAGCGCTGAACACCCGGGGGGCGATCCGACGCAGCGGCCGGGGGAACCGGGCACGGAGGACCTCGAGCAGGGCCTCGCCGAGGAGAGCGCCTTCGCGGCTCGGTCGAATCTGCGCGGCGGCGTACTGGTCGAACTGTTGGGCGGCTTCGTCGTAATTGCAGGGTCGGTCCGGGATGCCCATCAGGTGTCCGAGGCGGTCGTAGAACCGGACGGTGGCCTCGAGCTCGACGGGGTCCAGGGGTCGCCACCCTGCCCGCTGAATGAACCTGGTGGGCAGCACGATGAGTCCGTTGAGGACGAACCGCATCTGCTCGGCGGGAATGTCGGCGGTGTGGTGCAGGCGGTTCATATGCGCGACGAGCCGGGTGCCCGCTTCGCCGTCGTGGCCCTGGGCAATGAGCTCGTGGATGATCAGCCCGGTGTGGTAGCCGCGGCGCAATGGGTCGCGGATGATGCCGCCGTGGTCGACGAGGGTCTCGGCCATGTCGGGCACGGTGAAGGGCACGAGGAACGCGAGTTGGAACCCCAGTCGGGCGTCACCGGGGAATTCCCACAGGGTCGTGCGGCGGTAGACGTCCAGCCAGTGGCCGTCCGCTGCGAGCTGTCGCAGCTCGGCGAGTCTTTTGGCGCGCTCAGCGTGCATGGTCGTAGGTCTCCTCTCGGTAGGCGCGTGCGACGTCACGAATGATCTGTCGGTCCTCATCTGGGGTGGTCGCCGCCGGCAGGAGGGTGCTGGCTCTGACGCCGGTCTCGAGACGCCTGCCGCGATAGTTCAGGGCGTCGGCGATCGCTTGGTACGGATCGGATCCCGGTGTCACCCGCAGGAGGCTGAGTCCGTCGTGGATCTCGATCATCGCTCGCTCGAGCCGGTACCCGGTGCTCTGCCTCCTGCTCGGTGTGAGGGACACGGTCGGGTAGTCCGCGCCCAGTCGGTCGCTGAGTGGCTTGATCTGGTGCAGTAGGCGGCGGTTCTCGATCCGTGACAGGACCTCAGGTCCGGCGAGGAAGATGACCGTTCCGGCGCCGATGCCGCTGAGCACAATCGGGAGCAGCGCGTTGCCAACATCTCGGGCGGCTTCGCTCCGCTCGTCCAGCAGCCACTGCTGGAGCGAGTTGACGATGTTGAACGTCAGGACGACAGCGCCCAGGAGACTGGAGGCGGCGATGAGCGCCAGGCCGGCGGTGCGGCTCGGGTCAGGCGCGTGCGGCTTGACCACGAATCGGGCGCATTGGAACGCCGTGGCGAGCAGCAGGATGTTCAACGGGACGTTGAGCGCGAGGTTGTAGGCCTCGGTGCCGGGGACGTCACCGATCTCGGGGTAGTTGCGGGTGTGGATGGGGCTGGCGGCCCACACGGCAACGTTGATGAGCATCAGAGCCGCGGTGGTGACGATGATGCCGTTGATCCACCGGCGCTCCGGCTCGTGCCGGGTCAGCGTGAGTAGGTAGATCGCCACTCCCCCGCCTGAGGCGAGCACCAGGAGGTGGGTCAGCAGCGTGCTGGTGTTGA
Organism: Solicola agrisoli; assembly: GCF_049059935.1. NCBI lineage: Bacteria > Bacillati > Actinomycetota > Actinomycetes > Propionibacteriales > Nocardioidaceae > Solicola > Solicola agrisoli. The sequence continues at coordinate 5,555 of NZ_JBMGQR010000120.1, forward strand.
AGCCGAGGGCGTCGTCGATCGGTCCGGGGAATTGGCGGACCGTGAGCCCGGCGGCCAGGCAGACGAGTGCGGCGGTGAAGGACCACCGCCATAGGGCGTGCGGGCCGGCCAGGCTCACCTTGAGCCGGTAGGCGGCCCCCAGCCAGGCGATCGCCAGAGCGACCGTCATCTGAGTCGTGCAGTCAGGATGTCGGGGCTTCGTTGGGGATCGCGCAGCCGGCGGTGGTGCTCGGCACATAGCAGCGTCCCCAGGCTCTCGGCCTCGACTTCCTGGGCGTCGTCGTACTCGTCGCGAGCCAGGAACCTCGCCGCGACGTGGGGGGCGATGTCCGGGGCGATGGTTGCGGCCACCTGGACCCCGCCGTTGCCGCTGCGCCCAGAGTGCCCGAGCAGCATGTGCGCGAGCTCGTGGCACAAGATCGCTGCGCGCCTGGCCGGTGGGGACCCCGCGGCGATCACGACGTAGTCGACGTCGCCGACCTCGATCCACAGCCCGGAGATCTCCGAGCCGGACAGGTCCTTTTCGATGACCTTGATCGAGCGACCGCGGCGCTTGCCGACGCGCCTGGTCATGACGGCGAGGTCGCCGTCGGCGGGCATGAGGGCAAGCGCCGCACGCGCGGCGCTCCGTCGGAGCGGAGCGGTGCCGCTCCTAGTCCTCAGCCGACTCAGCAGTGTCACCTGCGGTGGATCCGTTCTCGATCGCGACGACGTGGTCGATGATGCTTGCTATGTGATCTAGCGATTCATCACTCATACCCTGCGCGCGGGTCATCAAACCCTGGATCCGGGCGTCGCGGGCCCGGCCGAGGTCGTCGAGCTGAGCCACGACCGTGCTGGCCTCGGCCGCATCGAAGAAGTAGCCGATCGGGACGCCGAAGAACACCGCGATCGCGGCTAGGAGCCGGGCGCTGGGGTTGTCCTTGCGGCCGTTGCGCAGCTGGGAGATGTAGACGCCGGTGACCGACACACCCTGAGCGGTCAGCTCCGAGGCCACCGCGTCGTTGCTGTACGGCTGGGTGGTTCCCGGCTTCGGCACGCGGGAGAAGAGGTCGTTCAGGCGCTCGGCCAGGTGCGGCACTCCTCCCTGGCTCACTGCGGTCATCACTCTCCGTCGATCCCAGCACGTACAGGAGAACAGTAGTGGCGGCCCGCAGACCCGAGGACGTCCGGCACACCTGTTGAAGGCTGATGGCAACTGTAGTTAAATGCAGACCACGTTAGAAGAAACTGTAGTTATGAATGCTGCGGCAGGTCTGGGGGCACGATGACCAACACCAACGACGTCCAGCATTCCCCGTGGAGCGTCGGTCCAATCCTCCCGACCGCCGATTCTCCTCGACCCCCTGTTCAGTCGGAGGTGGGATCGGCCTCCACCGGGAAGTTCATCGGTGCGCCGACCCCGCGGTCACCGGCCACGGCACGCACCACCCAGATCAGCCGCCGCCCGCACGCCTTCTGCTGGGTCGGGACCCACGGCGGCGCCGGGACGACGTCCCTAGCCACCGGAAGCGGCCGTGGCGGCGACCTCACCTCGACATGGCCCGACCCGGCCCTCGGCTGGCCCACAGCGGTGGCGCTGGTATGCCGCACCAACACCGCCGGCC
>NZ_JBMGQR010000121.1:0-7159 GCF_049059935.1 Solicola agrisoli
CAACGGGTGACCGTCCTGGGCACGACGTGAAACATGCGCGCCACCTCACCGGGGGTGAGCAGCGTTGGTGCCTCGTGGGTAGGCGTGGTCATGTCCGCCATTGTGGCCCCGCCCGCTCATGGGCGGGGATCGAACGGACAAACCCGCTTCTGACAGTCGGCCCCGCGGTTGCCGGGAAGGCAGTGAGCTCACCAACACACACAAGTGATCGGCTCAGAGCCGCCCCGGGCAACCCGAGACGTCCGGGGCGGCTCTGTGCTGCTCGGTGACTGGGGTGGCGTCGCCCAATCGTCCGTCGCGTTGTTGGGCGTATACGAGGGTCGGTTGTGGCTCAGAGGCCGACTTGGTCCACGCCGTACACGGCCTGTTCGAGGGTGTACTGGTCGCCGGCGTCGGAGGACAGCTGATCGATCAGGCCGTCGCGAGAGAATGCGGTCATGTCGAGATAGTTCTTGGCCGCCTTGGCGGCCTGCTTGTTCCAGTTCACGTCCAACGAGTCCACGGCGAACTTCGCGTCGGCTCGCGGGTAGCCGTCGCCGGCCTCGGAGGACAGCTGGTCGATCAGACCCTTGCGGGAGAATGGCGCCAGCTCGAGGTAGTTCTTGGCGGACTCGACGGCGTTCTCTTGCGAGGTGGTCAGCTCTGGGGTGGTGTCGGTCGCCGGCTCCTCGTCACCGCCTGACGCGTCGGCGGCTGCCTCGCTGGCTGGTGCGGTCGTGGCCGTCTGATCGTCTGCCACCGGGGTGGGGGAGTCGGTGCCGCCGCTGCCCGCGGCAATCGCGGCGATCAGCATCACGACGAGTGCTGCGCCCCACCAGCGCTTCTTCTTGAACCAGGCGCGGGTGGCCTTGGCGTAGGCCTTGGCTGCCTTGGCTTCGGCGCGCGGGTTCCGCGGCTGCTGTCCGGGCTGAGGCTGCTGGGGGTTCATAGACATGGTGATGTGCTCCCGAGAGTCGACGTGCCACGCGACCCGATATGAGCCGCGACGGACGACCTGCGCGCGGCTGACTGTCGCCGGGCGCGTGTGATCGCGACCACACGGTATGTCCGCGCCACGTCACAGATGGGCGGATTGCCCAAACATCACCCGAATGAACGACCACGGACGGTGTGGCCTAATCACGTCCTCGCTCTGTCATTCGCGGGCAAGCCACAGACCGAGTCTGAGTCGCTGCCGCTCGCAGTACCCGGTGACCAGCAAAGGTGGGTTGAGCGCAAGCGGCGTTCGAACGGCGTCTGGGCGCTGACGGGTGGTCACTAGCGGCCGGTGAGGGGGACACCCCAGTGCGCTGCGTGCTTGTGGTCGCCTTCGAACCAGTACGCGGCGATGCTGAGCACGCACGTGCGTCCGATGGCGGGGGTGGTGCGAGTGAGGGCCCAGCTGGCGCTGCTTCCTGGTGGGAGGTCGAGCGGCTCGAGTGCGTCATGCAACGCGACCAGGGCGCCGGCCAGGGGCACCACGACCATGGTCAGCGTGGTTGCCTCGATACCGCCGGTGTTGGTCACCATCAGGCGGTCGGCCGTGATGCGACCGCACCGATGACTGGCCGGGTCGTCGGCCAGGCGAGTTGGCCGCTGTTGTCGCCAAACCAGCCGCGCGCCGGGGACGTGGCGCTCTGGCATGGTGTCGTTGGACATGTTGCCTTTCTCGTCGGGCCTGGCGAATGCTCATGGTGGCGCAGCGTCCGGTGCCGCGCACGCAGGCGCGCCTTGCACTGTCATGCCCGCTTGCGGTGTCAGCCGAGATCCCCGCCGGTGGCCACCTCCGGGTCTCAGGAGTGTGCGGCTGGGTGGCATGTGGCACAACGCGCTGCGCGTCCGTCATCGAGCTCCACGTGACGGGTCCGCTCGTCACAGCGGCCACACCACGGCCGGCAACCGGGGGAGTGGTTGACCATGTCGAGTTCGGCCAACACGTGGGTGCGGGGGTGGTCGTCCTGGGGGTCGACGCCGCGCAGGTAGCCAGCAAGGACCGCGGCAGGGCGTGTCCTGATGCGGTCGGCGGTGAACGCCGGCTGCTGACGGGCCCGGTCGGTCACGGTGATGTGCGCGAGCACGTCGGCCGCGGTCCATGGCAGCGCGCCGCGAACGAACCGTCTCAGCATTGGGGTGAGCCGCTTGGGGCTCTCCTGGTTCAAGAATGGCACCCGGACGACGAGTTCGGTCGCTAGAGCGGCTGCTGCGGCCTCGCAGAGCCGGCTCTGCAACCACCCCAGGTTTGGGACCCCCTCAAACCTGGCTAGCTGGTGCTGGCGCGCCGAAGGCGTGGCCGGTATTCCGCTCGCACCGCGAGGGAGACCATAGGTATCTGCAGGGTTTTCGGCTGACTGAGCCCTACCACTGGTAGGGGTGACAGTGTCCACAGAGCCGGTGTTTCCAGGCCATGCCGCCAGGCCTAGCCAGGCCGGCACGGTCAGAGCCGACTCGTTGGCCATGCCGCGCTGCGGGGAGCCTTGGTAGCGCGCCTGGAAGCACTCAGTAGCGCTGAGCATGCGGCCCTGGACGACGTCGACGACCAGGCCGAGGTCGCGGGCGGCTGCCCGGCAGCGTTGGACGGTGCGGGTGGACACCTCAAGCAGTGAGGCGACGGTGTCGGGGCGCACGATGCACCGGCGGCCGGTGGCCAGCTCGGCGTACAGCGACTCCGCACGGGCCCAGGCCCGGAACGACTCGATCGACACCCCGTGCTCGGCCAGGACCTCACGGCGCTCGGTCGCGGCCAGCAGGACCACGATGTTCAGCCAGTGCCAGCGCGAGCGCCAGGTCGGCAGCGTGCCGTAGGCACGCTCGGGCGCACAACTGGTACGCACCGACACCACGCCGGGGTGCCGGCGGGGGAGGACGCGCCGGTTCCGCTCACCGTGGCGCAGGAACACGTGTCCGGTGCCTGGTGGGCACTCGCGCATACCGACGACGTAGGTGACGCGACGCGCCGGACCTGTTTTTGGGCGCGGTTGTACGCCTGTTGTTACGTGCTCGGGTATGGTGAACTCCAAGCGCTAGAACGGACCTCGGAGCGCTGGAAGGCACGAAGAGGTTCGTTTGATCGGAGTCACTGACTTCCCGCCGGCAAGCTAGGGTCAGAGACTTTCGGTTCAGGGGCCCGTCACCATTGGTGGCGGGCCCTCGCTTTTGCCCCGATCGGGGCTATGCCGTCTGCTGCAGTGGCAGCTCCTTCTGGTGGCTGGGTCGCGACGGCGTCGGAGCCATGGCCGGCAAGCCGTGCTCGCGTGCGAGCAGAGTGGTCACGTAGTCGGTGATCGTCATGCCCTCGTTCTCAGCGGCATCTCTGACGATGTCGCCCAGCTGGCGCGGGGGGCGAATCATCATCGCGTCGCGGTCGCCCTTGCTGTGGCGACCTCCCTGGCTCTTCCGCACTGTCATGGGCATGATCTTGGCCCCATACGGAAACAGAAACGAGCACATACGCCGCGTGTCGCGATTTCAGTTTCTACAACCTGGGCCGCCCTCAAACCGGCCCGGGGCACACGCCGCGGCCAAGCGGGGGGCCGTGGACAGCGCGCGCCATCCACGGTGTCACGCGTGCGGGGACGGCCTTGAAGACTCTCCTGACATTGGAGGCGCCGCTAACGCGCTGGTGTCGCTCATCAGGAATGCAAAGCGCAAGAGCCGTTCGCGCCGCACGATGAGCGATTGAAGAAGTCAACCGCCGACGTTCTGCAGTGGGTCGGCGAGCCAGAGTAAGACGGACGACGCGCATCAGGTCGCAGACAGTGCTCGCCGACGCTTTGCGCGATCCACGTCGTCGGCGCCTGGTAGTTGGTCTGGTGGGGCTAGACGGTCACCGCACGCCCGTTTCATGCTTGTCAAGGTTTCTTGACAATGGGTGCAGCGTCAAGGACGCTTGACATGTGGAGATCAAGTTGTCGGCCCGCAAGCATGGGGTTACCGACGCCGACATTCTTCACGCGTGGCGCAACGCGCTTCGTCTGGTCGAGGTCGAGTACGACGGCGAGGACAGGCTTCTCGTCATCGGCCCCGACCTGACGGGCGCGTTGCTGGAGCTCGTCGCTCTCCCGGCTGACGAGCCGAACCGCATCATCCACGCGGACCGCATGAGGCCGAAGTTCCTCGGCCTGTTGCGGTAGCGGGCTCCGACCGAAAGGGACGCACCACCATGACGAAGATCAAGGACCAGACCAATACCGACAGTGTCGAGCGCATGCTCGACGACCTCGACCCGGCGACGGTCGAGCCGCGCGACGCCACCCACTTCCGTCGCCTCATCCGTGCCCGCGAGCGCCTCGAAGCAGATGAGATCGAGCTGCGGGCCGCCGTCGCATCCGCGCGCGCCGCAGGCGACTCGTGGACCGTCATCGGCGCGGCGCTAGACATCAGCCGCCAGGCCGCGCAGCAGCGCTTTGGGGAGCCCCGCACTCGACTCGCGGTGTAGGTCGAGAGTGCTTGGGTCTCTCCAAGCGCCAGGAGACGTCGCGAGCCGCCCTCAACCGGAGTCTTCGACCTGGCTGCCAAGCAAGTGGTCACCGACTTTGGGTCCGGGGTCCGTCACCATTGGTGAGCGGGCCCTCACTTCTGCCCCTGCGGGGCTCTAGGCCGTGCGCTGCGTGCAACGAGCGTCGTGGATGGAGTGACTGCCACTTACGCTCGTCTGGTCGGGTCTTGCGGTCCATTGATGCGGGAGGATGAGGCGTGACCGAGATCTTGATGTTGAGGGCATACCTGGTCGCTCGCTACGAGCTGGTCCGCCGCGCTGAGCGCGGTGCGTCAGCGATCGAATGGGCAATCATCAGCGCCATCGTGGTGACGCTTGCTCTGGGGGTGTATGCCGTCATCAACGGCGTCGTCACCACCAGGTCGCAAGAAATTTCCAATGGCGGCTGAGGCGGCCCCGAGCCGCAGTCAGTCGCCCCGTCTTCTCGAGCACCAGCGCACCCCGTCCGTCCGCACACCTGTGGCCGTCGCCGCGTCCTCGATAGTCGATGATGCAGGCAGGAAGAACGACTCGAACGTCGCCCACGGGAACGGCCGCACCGCTGGCCTTGGTTCTGCTGACAAGTACATCTAAAGTAAACTACCTGACATAAGGTAGATTATCGGCGATGTGTCGCGATGTATCGCTTACTGCGGGTGTCGGTCTGCCGTTTCGCGCCTGGACGCCTGCCACGCCTTCTGAACGGTGGCCTCGTCGACGCCCAGGACATCTGCCCACTTGCCAGGTTCGGTGATCCGGGCCGACCCGCGCAGAATCACCCCGGTGTGGCTGGCAGCCATGCCCAACGCCTGAGCCAACGACTCAACGGAATGGCCAGCGTGGAACCGTAGATCGAACAGGCGCGGCGGGTCAGGCGGCGGCGCCAGCTCTGTGGTGGGAACCTCCAAAGCAGCCGCCAGCGCCACGAGCGCGCTGGGCGGTGGGGTGTGCCGTCCCGAGGCGTACGTATGGACCGCGGTTCCGCTGAGATCGGCATGGATAGCCAGCTGCTCAGTGGTCCACCCCTTTGCTTCGCGAGCCATACGCAAGCGCTCGGGGTTCCACGACGTCAGCGATGGGCGGGCCATCCGCCAAGCCTGTATCGATCCTCGGCTCGCCGCTAGTCTCGACGCGACGCGGCAACGAAATATATGGCGGCAATGTATTGCGATGTATCGTGACAACAACTCAGCCGGTTTACTGTGTCACCGTCCGCGCGTTACGGGCGGCTGCGCGGTTGCCGTTTCGAACGGTTTGGTCGGGCGGAAACCTAAGCGCTGCCGGACCCGGTGTCTCGGTTGAGTGCGCTCAAAGCGCGTCCGACAGCCTCGTCGACACCTGCCCGGTCGCCACGGCGAGGTTGCTCCTCGAACGCGCGGCCGAACATGCGGGTGATGAAGTCAAGTTTGGCCTGCGCAGCGTCCTCGTCGCTCACATCTTCAAGGAACGGGACTATGGCACGCAATTCAAGTTCCACGCGCTTGTTCGTGGCGGCCCTCTTGAGCGCCTGAGCTCCAAAGCGGAACGCAACGGCTGCGGCTCCAGCAAAAGTCACGGTCAGCCCAAACTTCAGACCAACGAACTGCCAGGAGACCGCAACGTCGCGTTCGATACCACCCACCGTCTCAAGCAGATACCACCCAAACCACCCGAGGAACCCGAACCCCAACAGGTAGCCGAGCACGCCGACGACGTACTCGCGGTTGGCATAAGAGCCGTAGTCGCGCGCCAGCACAGCGCTGGCCGCTTTGCCCGTGACCCTCTCGACGCTCTGCTTGAGCTCGTTGATCTCGCCCAGCACGTCCTGGCCGCGGGTTCGGGACTCCTCCAACGAGCGCAGCATTGGTTCGGCCTGCTCGTCCACGAGCGCCTTGCGCTGCTCATCTAGCCAAGCCCGGAATGCCTTTTCGCGCGCACTTTGAGCTTCGGACGCTTCGGTCTCGACACTCGCGAGCTTGGCATCCATCGATGCTGTTGCTGAGGTGACCTGCGCCTCGTGCTGGTCGATCGAAGTTTGCAATTCGGTCAGTTGTGTCTCGAGTGCCGCTACCTGTTCGGCGTGCGCACGTTCCCGTTCGTCGGCCTCAGTTTGAAGGCTCTCGTTGCGCTCAATGATGGCCGCCAGGCTGGCTTCGGTGCTCTTCTCGTAGTTCTCGAAGAACTCGTTCTCCAGCTTGCCTGTCCCACCTTGCCGACCACCGGGGTGTGGCCAGGCGCCAATCATGGGAAGGCAGCTCTCGGCAGAAGACAGCGCGTTCTGCAAGTACGCCCGATCCGAGGGGATGCTCGACGCGTTGGCGTTGACGTCGGCCCAGATAGTGGACACCGAGTCGAGCATCCCGGCAGTGAAGTGTCGCCAGTCAGCGCCGCGGAACTTACGTACCTGCGCGCCGATCCATTGAATGCGGCGGCGATCGGCCCGTTGACCGGCAGGAGCCCCGCCTTGGGTCTTGCCCAGCTGAGCAAGCGCGTCATCGACCGCATCCCACAACGGGTGTGCGTCAAACTGTTCCGGTGTCATAGAGCGTCCCGAAAATTTGTACGAAGGTGCCAGCAACGTATGTCACCGGTCCGACAGAACACGCGGCACCGCACTTTTCGCTACCGCGCTGACGCGCCAGTTCAGAACCCGCGCGATACCGCGGCGCCGGCGCGCAGCCAGGCGCGTTGGGTGTCGGGGCGCAGCGCATCAAAGTTGATGATCCC
>NZ_JBMGQR010000122.1:0-6835 GCF_049059935.1 Solicola agrisoli
CAGAGTGCCGAGATTGCCGCGAATGACATGCGGTCGCCCCGAGCGAACGCCACAATCGAAACCCCGGAACAGCTGTTTGTAACCAGCGACGACAGCGTGCGCGGTGCGCCTAGCCCTGGTGGATCCCAATGAGCGATCCCTCGCAGGCACCGCCTCCCCTCTCCACGTTGGGGCAGTCTGCGTCCGCAGGGGATGGGCAACCGCGCCAGCAGACGGGCTGTCGGGCGAGATAGCCAAGAGGGCATTCGGTTCGTACGTTGATTGCATGATCACGTGCGTTGTCGAGTACACGATCGATGCAGCCAAGGTCGACGATTTCGAACGCTTCGGCCGAGCCTGGATCTCCCTGGTCAATAAGCACGGCGGCACCCACCACGGCTACTTCCTCCCCTCCGAGGGAGCGAGTGACCGCGCGCTTGCGCTGTTCTCGTTCCCGTCTCTGGCCGAGTACGAGCACTACCGCACGCTTTTCGACGTGGACCCGGAGTTCGTTGCAGCCGACGAGATCCGCGATCAAAGTGGGTGCGTGCTGCGCTACGAGCGGTCGTTCATGCGGCCCGTGTTCGACGGACCAACGTCAACCGACGCCGTCCCGTAGGCGGATCACGAACGACGCGCGCGTGAACAGCTGGTCGGCGGCCGGCGCCACGTGTTCGAGTCCGAGATGAAGGAGGACCGGCGCACCGCGGGGCGTCGTGGTCACGAGGCGCGTCCGAACTGACCACCCCTCTGGGGTGCTCCGCTCGCCCCGATGGGACGAGACGGCCTAGCCCGGTCGGCCTGGCGGGCCCGCAGTCTTACGGCGGCGGTGCGAGGAGAAGGTGCCCGAGTCCGTCGGTGACGCGGTCGAGGTGGTCGTCGAGCCATCGCTGCAGGACGGGGGCGGAGACCTGCGAGTAGGCGCGTAGGTGGTAACCGACGTCAACGCGACGGGTGCGCCGCAGGACCGAGAAGGTCTCCAGGACGGTCAAGACCGGTGTCTCAGACTTCAAGGTCAGCCTGGCGGAGGGCGCGAACCCGACCACGGTGAGCGTCACCGGGACGGGGCGGCCGTCCAGGACGATGCGGCACTCCCAGACCGACCCGTCGTGCAGGCGCCGCCCCCCGTTGTCGGTGCAGTGCTCGAATCCGCTCCACCGCTCGAGGTTCTCCACGTCGGTGAGCACCGACCACACCCAGGGGGCGGGCAGCGCGGTGGAGACCGTCGCGTCGCGGGTGACCATCGTGACGAGCCTACGAGCCCGTCATCGCGGTTGCATCCGATGCAGGTGGCAGGTCGCCGACGTGCCCAGGGGGCGACTACGGTCGCGACGGGCGTGCCTGGTCGCGAGCCGAGAGGCGGTGCAGAATCCGTGTGTGGTGTTGAGCCGGTGGAACGGTCATCGTGCGGTCGAGTGATGGACGACCACAGGTGAGCGAGCCAGCCGAGGAGCTGGTGGCACGGCTCGGTGCGGGGATGGTCGGTGTGTTGACGACACGCGGCACCGGCGAGCGGCTGCTGGGGCGCCCGATCGAGTTCGTGTCCACCCCGTTCACCGGATCGTTGTGGTTCATCTGCCCCGACAAGGCCCGCCTGATCGCGCAGATCCAGCTGACCTCCGAGGTCCAGGTCACGTTCTCCGGTGACGACGGATGGACCGTCCTGGGCGCCAAGGCGCACACGGCGAACGGCGCGATGCTGCCGGCGGAGGTCCGGCGGTGCCTGGACGCCGCCGGCGAGGGGCGGACGGCGGTGCAGGTCGTCGTGCTGACTGCACGGCACTGGGCCGCAGGGGTGTGGGTTCCCGACACGGAGCTGTCGTCGTCGGACGTCGTGCCGGACTGAACGACGGATGAACGTCACCTGTCGTAGCAGGGGCGGTTGCGATCAGCCCTTGCGTCGATGACGAAGTTCTGGCTAGGTTCTGAACAAGTTCTTGAGTCGCAGCGGGCCGGGACCCGGCAAGCGAGCAAGCGAGGAGACCACCATGGCGAACCTGTCACGACTGCCGATGCCGATCCACGAGTCCTACGACTGGCAGTACGAGGGCGCGTGCAACGACGCCGATCCCGAGACCTTCTTCTCGCCGGAGTTCGAGCGCGGCGAGCGGCGCGCGCGTCGCGACCGGGCAGCCAAGGCGTTCTGTGCCCGCTGCCCGGTCGTCACCCAGTGCCTCGAGCACGCCCTGCAGGTGCAGGAGCCCTTCGGTGTCTGGGGCGGCCTGACCACCCAGGAGCGTGACGAGCTGCGTCGACGCGACGACCTCGCGGGGACCGCCTGACCCACGTCACGGCGCTCGCGCGCCGGCCGAGGCGTCGGCGACGTTTGGATCGCCCCGAGAGCCGTTCGCCGACAATCCCGACGGCGCTGGGCGACGTCGTCATCGTACGCGCGAGCGGCCGACGAGACAGGTAGGGATGCGCGCGTGGGGATCTGATGCGCGGTCGGCTAGTGGGTGTTCAGGCACTTGACCGTCACTGCGGGGGCGGGGCCTCACCGGGCGCGGGCTGCGGTTCGATGTCGGGCTCGACGGCCGGGTCGACGCCGGGGTCCGGTTCGATGGGCGTCGGGGGTTGGATGTCGGGCTCGATCGGGGGATCTGGGGTGATCGTCATGCGACCTTGCTACCTCGGCGCGCTCTGGCGCGCACACCGGCGCTCAGAGGTCGATGCCAGACACCCACCGTTGGCCCTCGTCGCCGCCCCAGGCGTCCCAGGCCACCCGTCCTGGTGACGGGAACCCCTTCTGGCCACCCTTGAACCCTTCGGCCTCCTTGTCGACCGCGTGCCGGGCGAAGTACGCCTGCATCTTCTTGACCTGCTCGTCACTGAGAGCTTCACCGTCGGCGAGCTGGTGCGCCCTGGTGCGCCCGGTGTCGGTGAAGTTCTTCCCGGCCTTGCCGTCCTCGATCCACTTGACGGCACGCGCACCGACCTTCTGGACACCTTTGGGCGGTGTGTGTCCCTGCTGCGACATCTGGTCCTCCTAGTGGGGTGGTCCACTGACGTCTATCACCGCCTGAGAGCCGGCGCCGACCGAGTCGGCCGGCGCGGACGGGGGGTCTGGCTCGCCGGCCCGGCATCGGGGCCCGCGGCCCTCGGACGTCTGCCAGAGACGCATCCCAGGCAACGGCGAGCCGCCCCCAGTGTCTCGGGTCACCGGGGGCGGCTCTAGGGCGAGGATAGACAACGCCGGGGTCACCCCGGTCCGGTGTCGGCCCTGCGTCGCCTGCGGTGTGCCGGAGGCGGACGTAGCGTCCTGGTGTGCAGATGGCGGCGGTGTATGGGCTGGTGGCGGCGGTGTCGCTCCTGCTCGGTGCGGGTCTGGGGCTGGTCCGCCGGTGGTCGCCCCGGCTGGTCGGGATCGTGCTCGGCTTCGGCGCGGGTGCCTTGGTCTCGAGCGTTTCCTTCGAGCTCGCCGAGGAGGGACTGCGCGTCGGTGGTGCCACGCCGGTAGCGGCCGGTCTGGCGGCCGGTGCAGTCACGTTCTTCGTCGCGGACCGGGCCGTCGAGCGGATCGGGGGCCGCGATGGCGGGCAGGGCAGCGGGCTGCCGCTCGCCCTGGGAGCACTGCTGGACGGGATACCCGAGCAGGCGGTCCTGGGCATCGGGCTGGCCGCAGGGGGCGGTGTGAGCGTCGCGCTCCTGGTGGCCGTCTTCGTGTCGAACCTGCCCGAGGCGATCGGGTCGTCGTCGGACATGGCTGCGGCCGGGTCACCGCCGCGCCGGGTGCTGGGGCTGTGGGCGGTGGTGACCTCGCTGTGCGCGGTGGCCACGGTCGGCGGATTCGCCGTGGCCGACGTCGTGGGATCGAGCGGGCGGGCGGCGATCGACGGATTCGCTGCCGGGGCGTTGCTGGTGATGCTGGTGGACTCGATGATCCCCGAGGCCAAGGACAAGGCACGTGACGTCGCCGGCCTGGCGACGGTCGTCGGGTTCGCCGTCGCCGCAGGACTCTCCGCGCTTTCCTGACGACATCCTGCCCCGTCGGACAGCTCGACCGGCGCTCTCGTGTTCGGCGCGAGAGCACGCTGACCCGACGATGGGTCGCGGTCCACACCGACGGTGACTGGACGCCGAGCGGGACGTGGCACCGGTCAGGGGGGCGGGCGTGTTGCGGCGTTGGGGTTCATTGGGGGTCAGTCCTGGTCGAGCACGTCTTGGACCTCGTGTCGCATCTGGGACCGTGATCTGTGGATCCCGCTGGTCCTGCTGAAGTGCAGCACGACCTGCTCGGCGATGACGACCTCGGTGCTGTGGCCCCGGACGGCCGCCTCGCGGAGCAGGTCGTAGGCACCGTCGCCTGAAACGTCGAGGATCCCCATGAGCAGGCCGCGGGCGCAGGACAGGACGTCCAGCTTGTGCTGGACGGGATCGACGTGGTCGAAGTCGGCGACCACGGCCGCGAAGGCGCGGTCGAGCTCGTTGCGATGGGACGCCGGGGTGAGGTCGATGAGGTAGCCGACGACGATACGTCCCTGTCCCTGGTCCCCGTCGACGACCTGGCCGACGCCGAGCACCGACAGCGTCTTGCCGGTGCGCGTCACGACCCGGTAGAAGTGCTGGTAGGACCGTCCGCCGGTGATCGAGTCCATCACCGCGGCCATCGTGGCACGGTCCTCGGGGTGCTGGAACGCCGTCAGGACGTCGGCGGTGACGGCCTCGTCGGGCCCGAGTCCGAGCATGGACCGGGTGTCGTCGGACAGCGTCCACCGGTCGGCCTCGATCTCGTACCGGAACCCGCCGGCGGGGACGTCCTTGCCGTGGGTGACGGCACGGATGTTGCGCTCGGCCTCTCCGCGCACGACACGACCTCTTCACTGCCTGGGGTTGCGGCACGGCTGCCGCCCGACCTAGGCAGCAATGTATCTGTAGTCCGGACGACGATGAGCGAGACGAACCGCGTAGAACCCGGTGAGGTCAGGCCCAGATGTTCGCTACCGCAGGTGAAGGAGATTGGTTTGAGTTTCAACCAATCTAGGAGGGGTGTGGGGCCGAATCACCGGTGACAGTCACCCACGACACAGCATCTGAGGTTCCACCATGAGCATCACCACCGCCAAGCCCCGCACCAAGTTCTTCGCCGGCATCGCCGCGACCGCCCTGCTGGCGCTGCCGCTGGCCGCGTGCGGGAACAACGACGACGCCTCCACGGCCGCGTCGTCGTCCTCCAGCTCCGCGACGGCGTCGGCCCCCAAGCCCGTCGCCTCGATCGACGCGCTGTCGGGCGAGAGCACCGCGATCACGCTGGACTCGGGCTTCACCGACGCGCTGACCGCGCTCAAGCTGACGCCCGGCACCGTGGGCGACGCGACGCTCGCCGACGGCGCCCTGAGCTTCCCGATCACCGGCGGCAACGTGACCGTCTTCAAGCCCGGCACCGTCTCGCCCTACGTCATCGGCCAGATCCAGCACGTCGGCTCGGGCCTGTCGCTCACCGCCGGCGACACCGAGGTCGAGCTCACCAACCTCAACGTCGACCCGGGCGTTTCGCGCGTCTACGGCGACGTCTCGGTCAACGGCAAGGTCGCGGTGCAGTCGGCTTACCTGTTCACCCTCGACGGCCGCACGCTGAACCCGCTGGCCACCGAGGGCGACACCGCCGTCCTCGAGGGCACCCAGGTCAAGATTTCCCCCGTCGCCGCCGAGCTGCTGAACTCGACGTTCAACACCGACGCCGTCACCGCCGACCTGCTGGTCGGCGTCGCGAAGATCACCGTCAACACCACCCCGGCCAGCTGACGCCGCACATGAGCCTGCGGGCGCGTTGATTCCTTTTCTCCGCCCGTAAGGGGGTGACCGAGCACGTCGCACGCTGTGCGGCGTGCTTGGTCGTGCATCCGGCACAGCATCTGAGGCTGCGCTGGAACAGGTGGGGGCCGGGTTGGTGTGGTGACTGGACGGCCCTCACCACAACCCCCACCCCTGTTCCCTTCCGACGCCTTCACACCTGGGAGCCGGCGATGACCGACGACCTGCGCATCAGACGCGCCGCCGAGACCGACGACGGCCAGCTCGCCGCGATCACCTACGACACCTGGTCGCCCCAGACTGCGACCCGGCCGCTGCCCGACGCCGCCGAACCGTTCTTCGGCGCCCACACCGGTGTCACCGTCTCGAGCACGTTGGTGGCGTTCCTGCCCGAGGCCGTCGCCGGGTTCGTCGCACTCTCACCTGCACCTGCCAGCAACGGGCTCTGGGCCGTCCACGAGATCGCGGTCGCACCGCTGCTGCAGCGGCGAGGAGTCGGGTTCGCCCTGGTGCGAGCGGCGGTCGCCGCGGCCCTCAGCGCGGGCGCGGTCGAGCTCAGCGCCCACGTACCGGCGGGCGACACCGCCGTGGGCCGGCTGATGCTCCGCTCGGGTTTCACGGCCACATCCGCGTCGGCACGGCCCAGCGGGAACCATGATGGGTCCGCCGATCCGAGCAGGCCGGTGACGATGGTGCGCACGCCACTCCGTCGAACGACCTGACGACGAGCGCGCCGATCTCGACGACCCGGCCGGCAGCACCCCACGCGCCACGACCGGCATCACACCCGCCCCGTGCCCCCGACTCCTGATTGGATCACCCGCATGACCCAGAACCGGCCGACCGAGAGCTGGAGCGACCTCAAGGCACGTCTGTCCCGGGAATGGACCCACACCCTCACCCAGCTCGCCGACGCGCGTGCCCGCGGTGACTTCGCCGGCTGGAAACCCAGCTCCGACCGGTGACGAATCGCTGACCCCAGCGTGGTTCGACCCGGGCCAGTGCGCCGCGGTGGCCACCCCGCGACGCGCCTCGGCCCCCGACACCTGGGTGCCGGGGGCCGAGTCGCGTGCGTGGTGGGGTCAGCTGGAGGTGTTGACCTCGC
>NZ_JBMGQR010000123.1:0-6766 GCF_049059935.1 Solicola agrisoli
CTTCGACCCTACCCACCGCCGGGGCCCCCCGCTCGTCCGCACTGCCGCGCGGCCCGATGTGGCGGGACGTGACAGGATCGGGGCGCACCATGCACGCCCATCCGTACGCCTGTGAGAGGACTCCCGTGGCTGACACGCTGACTGCGACGCTCAAGACCAACAAGGGCGACATCGTCGTCGAGCTCTTCGCGAACCACGCCCCCAAGACGGTCGACAACTTCGTCGGCCTCGCCGAGGGCACCACCCAGTGGACCGACCCCGAGACCGGCGCCCCCGGCAGCGGCCCGTTCTACGACGGCGTGGGCTTCCACCGCGTCATCGCCGGCTTCATGCTCCAGGGCGGCGACCGTCTCGGCACCGGCACCGGCGGCCCCGGCTACCAGTTCGGCGACGAGTTCCACCCCGAGCTGTCCTTCGACCGCCCCTACCTGCTGGCCATGGCCAACGCCGGCCCGGGCACCAACGGCTCGCAGTTCTTCATCACGACGGTGCCCACGCCGCACCTGAACCGCAAGCACACCATCTTCGGCGAGGTCAAGGACACCGAGAGCCAGGCCGTCGTCGACGCCATCGGCGCCACCGAGACCGACCGTCGCGACAAGCCCGTCGAGCCGGTCGTCATCGAGTCGGTCCAGATCACCCGCTGAACCCGGCCGCCACCGGCCCTGAGGAGAAGGCACCCGATGACCGAGCAGCAGGGCGCGCCCGCGTCGCGCCCCGCCCCGTTCTGCTACCGGCACCCCGACCGCGAGACCTACATCTCGTGCCAGCGGTGTGGACGTCCCATCTGCCCGGACTGCATGCGTCCGGCGTCGGTGGGCTTCCAGTGCCCCGACTGCGTCGCCGAGGGAGCCAGGACGATCCGCCAGCCACGCACCGTGGCTGGCGGACGCGTCTCGGGCCGGGTGGGCGTCGTGACGCTCGTCCTCATCGGCATCAACGTGGTGGCCTTCTTGGCGCAGTACGTCACCGGTGGGGCGAACGGCACCGTCACCGACTGGGGCGCGATGCTGTCCCGCAGCGTCGTCAACTTCAACGGCGGCGTCTCCACCGGCGTGGTCGACGGGGCCTGGTGGCGTCCGTTGACGTCGGCCTTCCTGCACGTCGGCCTCCTGCACATCGCCTTCAACATGTACGCGCTGTACGCGTTCGGCCGGCTCCTGGAGGGCTGGCTCGGCACCTGGCGGTTCATCGCGATGTACCTGACCAGCGCGCTGGGCGGGTCCGTGGTGGTCTACCTGCTGGGCCCGACGAACGGCTACTCGCTCGGCGCGTCCGGTGCCGTGTTCGGGCTGCTCGGAGTGGCGCTGGTGATGATGCACCAGCGCCGCTACGACACCCGGACGCTGCTGGTGCTGCTGGCCCTCAACGCCGCGCTACCCCTGCTCATCGGCGGGATCAGCTGGCAGGCGCACCTGGGCGGTCTCCTGACGGGCCTGGCCCTGGGTGCCGCGTTCGCCTATGCGCCCCGCCAGGCGCGGACGCTGGTCCACGTCGGGACCTTCGCGGCGCTGTGGGTGCTCATCGTCGCGGGTTTCGTCCTGCGCACGCTCGCCCTGTCCTGACGTCCCGTCCACAACCCTGTCCACGGCTGTGAATGACAGCGGTGTGAGTTCTCCACACTGGGGACAACCCTGTGGGTAACTACAGCGGTGTAAGACGAGCCGAGCCCGGGACGCACGAAGGGCCACCCACCGCGCGGACGCGGGTGGATGGCCCCGTGGGGATCGACGGTGGTGCGGCTACTCCCACTTCATCGAGAAGCCGAACGCGGCGACGATGAAGCCCATGCCGATGACGAGGTTCCACGAGCCGAGGTCGCTGTACCAGGGGATCTGGACGCGGTCCTGCGTCACGTAGAACACCACGATCCAGGCCAGCCCGATGCCCGCGCAGATGAGCATCGCCGGCGCGGCCCACCGGTTGCCGATCACCTTGGGCTTGACCGGCGTGCGGCCGACCTTGGACCGGGTGGGTGCGTCGCCCTTGGCGGCCTTGGCCGGGTTGCCCGACCTCGAGGCCTTGCCCCCGGACTCCTTCTGCTTCTTCTTGTTCGCGACCTTCTCGGCCCGGGTGCCGGTGGTGGTGCTGGCGGCGGCGACCTCGGCGGCGGTCGCGTCGGCGCCGCCGTCCTCGGGGTCGTGGTCCTCCTCGGCCTTCGCCTCGGCGGCCGCGGCGGCCTTCTGCTTGGCCTGGCCGCCGGCGTAGCCCGACGTGCGCGGGTCGGCGTCGGCGAGGTCGCTGTGCTCGTCGCCGGTGGTGGCCTCGTCGACGATGGCGTCGCCGTACTCCGAGGAGCCGTCGTCGTCGAGCGAGCCGGACTCGCTCACCGCGCCGGCGTCGTCGGAGGAGCGGTCGACGGAGTCGTCCTGCTCGTCGGGCCTCTGGTCGGGCTCGGCCACCTTGTGCACACCTCATCAACGCGGTCCGCCGCGTCGCGACGGAGGGTCGGCTACGTCTCGGACGGAGTTTCGTCCGTCCGCTAGCGTAGTCGGCGACCGGGGGAACCGGTCACCCGACCGGCCGGGGAGGCCTGATGGACCAGCAGGAGGCCGACGAGCCGTCCGCGTCCGCCGAGACGCACCCCCCGGCGGGGTCCCGGCGCCGGAGCAGCTGGCGCCTGGCCGTCCCCCTGGTGTTCGTGCTCACCGGTCTGCTCTTCGCCGCGAGCGGGCTGTCGGCCGGCGGCGGCGACCTGCGCCCCGTGGGCGCCGACCTCGCCGACCTGGTGCGCGAGCGCACCGACCGGGTCGAGACCAAGCGGGACCGCGTCGTCGAGGTGCGCGACGAGGTCGAGCAGCTGTCGGGCGAGGTCGACACCGACACGGTCGAGGAGCAACGCCGCGTCAGCGAGCGGCTGCGTCCCGACGCCGGCTTCACCGACGTGGCGGGTCCCGGCCTGCGGGTCGAGCTGACCGACGCCCCGCGCGACGTCGACGAGCCCGGTCTTGACCCCAACCTGCTCGTGGTGCACCAGCAGGACATCCAGGCGTTCGTCAACGCCCTGTGGGCCGGCGGCGCCGACGCGGTCACGCTGCAGGGCCAGCGGCTGATCTCCACCACCGGCATCAAGTGCGTGGGCAACACCGTCGTCCTCGACGGGGTGCCGTACTCACCGCCCTACGTGATCGAGGCCGTCGGCGACGTCGGCGACCTCCAGCAGGCGCTGTCGGACTCCCCGACCGTGCGCACCTACCGCGAGTACGTGGTGCGCTACCGCCTCGGGCTGGGGGTCGAGACCAGGAACCGCGTCGAGTCCCCGGCCTACGAGGGCGAGGTCGACCTCCAGCACGCCAGCGTCGCCGACTGAGGCCTACTCCCCCTCGGGAGCGACCGGCACCGACGGGACCGGGTCCGTCGTCGGCTGGGTCGGCGTGGGCGCCGGCGCGGGCTTGCTCGACACCGTCAGGCTGACGGTGGACCGCGGGTTCACCTGGTCGCCGGCCTCGGGGCTCTGCGCGGAGACCTGTCCGGCCTCCTGCTCGGCATCGGGGTCGTCGGGCGTCCGGCGCACCTGCAGGTTGGCCGCCTCGAGCGCCGCCGTGGCGTCGTCAAGGCTCATGCCGACGACGTCGGGCACCTCGACCTGGCCGTTCGACACCGTGAGGGTGACGGTCTCGCCCACCTCGACGGTGGAGCCCGCCGCGGGGTCGGTGAACAGCACCTGGTTGCGCGGCGCGTTGTCGTCCTGGCGCTGGACCTCCTCGGCGACCTGGAGGCCGGCTGCCTCCAGCTGCTGACGGGCCGCCGACGCCTGGCGTCCGGTGACGTTGGGCACCTCGACGGTCTCGGGCCCGGAGCTGATCACCAGGCTGACGGGCGTCTGCTCGTCGACGGTGGTGCCGGCCTCGGGGTCCGAGGAGATGACGTCGCCCTCCTCGACGGAGTCCGACGCGGCCTGCGTGACGTCGCCCCGCGTGAGGTTCTCGCTCGTGATCAGCCGCTCGGCGGCGGCCTGGTCGAGGCCCTCGAAGGAGGGCACCGTGGTGGTCGGGGTGGGCGGCGGGTCGTCGTTCACCAGGTTCGGGATGGCCCACGCGCCCACAGCGACGAGCACCAGCAGCGCGAGCACGAGGGCGATCCACAGCCCCCGCCGGCTCTTGCGGCCCTCGGGCTCGGGCTCGCGCGACACCGTCGAGGTGACGACGGGCGGGACGGCGGCACCGGCGGCCACCTGGGTGGCCTGGTCGCCGCTGCCGAACATCATCGCCGGGGACGCGGTGGTCGCCGAGACCTCGAGACCGGCGACGGCGCGCTCGATGTCGGTGCGCATCTCGGCGGCGCTCTGGTAGCGGTCGTCGGTGCGCTTGGCGAGCGCCTTGGCCACGATCGTGTCCATCTGGCGCGTCAGCTCGGGGTTGAGCGACGACGGGATCGGCGGCTCCTCGCGCACGTGCTGGTAGGCGACCGACACCGGGCTGTCGCCGACGAACGGCGGACGACCCGTGAGCAGCTCGAACAGCAGGCAGCCCGTGGAGTAGATGTCGCTGCGGGCGTCGACCTGCTCGCCGCGGGCCTGCTCGGGCGACAGGTACTGCGCGGTGCCGACGACGGCGGCGGTCTGCGTCATGGCCGACGACGAGTCGGCGATGGCCCGCGCGATGCCGAAGTCCATCACCTTGACCTGTCCGGCGGGCGTCAGCATCACGTTGCCGGGCTTGATGTCGCGGTGCACGATGCCCGCACGGTGGCTGTAGTCGAGAGCGGACAGGATGTCGGCGGTGATCTCCAGCGAGCGCTGCGGCATGATCTTGCGACCGTCCTGCATCACCTCGCGCAGGGTCTGACCCTCGACGTACTCCATGACGATGTACGGCAGGCCCTGGTCGTCGGGGCCCGTGGCCTCGCCGGTGTCGTACACGGCGACGATCGAGGGGTGGTTGAGCGCCGCGGCCGACTGCGCCTCGCGGCGGAACCGCGCGAGGAACGTGGGGTCGCTGGCCAGGTCGGTGCGCAGCCGCTTGATCGCGACGGTGCGGCCGAGGCGCAGGTCGCGTCCCACGGACACGTCGGCCATGCCGCCGCGGCCGAGCAGCCCGCCCAGCTCGTAGCGGTCGCCGAGGCGTCCCGCGCCCGTGGCGGCGGAGTGCTCGCCACCGGTGGGCCCACCTGGGAACTCGGTCATGCTGCGTCCCTCCCTGCGCGTCGTCCGCGCCCCTGCGCGTGTGCTCTCGTGCTCATCGATCCAACACCGCCTGCATCACGCTGCGCGCGATCGGCCCCGCGAGCCGTCCGCCGGAGATCTCCGGACGGGACGTGTCGGTGGACTCGACCACCACCGCGACGGCCACCTGACGGTCGCCGAGCTTGGCGAACGAGGTGAACCACGCGTACGGCGGGCGGTCGGCGGTGGACTGCGCCGTGCCGGTCTTGCCGCCGACGGTCGCGCCGCCGATCGCGGCCGAGCCGGCCGTGCCGTCGCGGACGGTCTCGACCATCATCTGCTGCAGCCCGGCGGCGACGTCGCTCGAGACGGCCTCGCCGATCCGGTCGGGCTCGGTGCTGTCGAGCACGCTCAGGTCGGGCGCCCGGACGTTCGAGACGACGTAGGGGCGCATCAGGTCGCCCCCGTTGGCGATCGCCGCGGTGACCATGGCCATCTGCAGCGGCGTCGCCGAGACCTCGTACTGGCCGATCCCGGACTGCGCGAGCTGCGGCGCCTCGAGGTCGGTGTTCGGCTGCGTGGTGAACTGCGAGGCGTTGGCCGGCAGGCCCTCGAGGTAGTCCTCGCCGAAGCCGAACTTGCGGGCCTGCTCGGCGAGCGCGTCCTGGCCGACCCGGCCGGCGAGGCTGCCGAACGAGACGTTGCACGAGACGGCCAGCGCCCGCTCCAACGTGATCTGCTCGCCGCCGCAGTTGCCACCGCCCTCGTTGACCAGCCGGTAGCCGATCCCGGGGAACGACAGCGACGAGCCCGCCTGCACCTCGCTGTCGGGCTTGAGGTTGAGGTTGGTCATCGCGGCCGCCGCGGTGACGAGCTTGAACGTCGAGCCGGGGGGCAGGATCTGCTGGGTCGCCCGGTTGATCATCGGGTCGTTCTCGTTGGCCTGCAGGCGCTGCCACGCGTCGGTGGTGGCCTGGAGGTCGTGGCTCGCGAGACGGTTGGGGTCGTAGGTGGGCGCGCCGACCATCGCGAGCACCGCTCCGGTCTCGGGGTCGAGCGCGACCGCGGCGCCCTTGGCGTTGCCGGGGAGATTCTCCAGGCCCTCGGCGGCGGCCTGCTGCGCGGCGCGGTCGAGCGTCAGGCTGACGCTGCCGCCCTGCGGGGCGCGGCTGCCGATCAGGTCGACGACGCGGTTGACGAACAGGCGGTTGTCCGAGCCGGACAGGATGCCGTTCTGCGAGCGCTCGAGCGCGCTGCGTCCGTAGATGTAGGAGTAGTACCCGGTGAGGTTGGCCCAGAGCTTCCCCTCGGGGTACTGACGCTGGTACTGGAAGTCGTCGTCGCTCGGCACGCTCTCGGCGATGGCCTTGCCGCCGACGAGGATCGCGCCGCGGTCGCGGGAGAACTCCTCGTCCATCACCCGGCGGTTGCCGTTCTTGGCGTTCAGGCTGTCGGCCTCGACGAACTGCAGGTAGTTCACGTTGAGCATGAGGGCGACGAACAGCGCGAGGCAGCCGATCGCCAGCACACGGATGGGTCGGTTCATCGCAGCTTCACCACCTGGGTCGCGTCTTCCTCGTCCAGCTGCACCACCGCGGGTGCGGGGCGCCGGCTCTGGTCGCTGATGCGGAGCAGCAGGGCGACGATCGCCCAGTTGGCGAG
>NZ_JBMGQR010000124.1:0-6738 GCF_049059935.1 Solicola agrisoli
AGATGCGCTCGGGCCAGCTCGACGACGAGGCGTGGGCCAAGCTGGCCCGGCGGATGGGCGAGGTGTCCGAGGCGCCGCTGTTCATCGACGACTCGCCGAACATGACGATGATGGAGATCCGAGCCAAGGCGCGGCGGCTCAAGCAGCGCCACGACCTCAAGCTGATCGTGCTGGACTACCTGCAGCTGATGACGTCGGGCCGCAAGGTCGAGTCCCGCCAGGTCGAGGTCTCGGAGTTCTCCCGCCAGATCAAGCTGCTGGCCAAGGAGCTCGAGGTCCCGATCATCGCGATCAGCCAGCTCAACCGAGGTTCGGAGCAGCGCACCGACAAGCGTCCGATGCTGTCGGACCTGCGCGAGTCGGGCTCGATCGAGCAGGACGCCGACATGGTGCTGCTGCTGCACCGCCCCGACATGTACGAGGACGAGTCCGAGCGACTCGGCGAGGCCGACTTCATCCTGGCCAAGAACCGCTCGGGCCAGCCCGGCACCTGCACCGTGACCTTCCAGGGCCACTACTCCCGCTTCACCGACATGGCCAAGGAGTTCGGCTGACGGACTGGGGCTCGACGTGCGTGGCCCTGGTCCGGTCACGTCGAGGAATGCGATCGCGGTTCGCCCGGGCGTACTCGTGGGAACTCCTCGGTGTGGTCGGGTCTGGGGTGTGCGTGGCCCTTCTCTGGGTCACGGTGCCGCCCCGGCCCGAGTTCGAGATCACCTTTGGTTGTGGACAGATCTGGCAGCCGTTCGGCTGCATCGAGAACTTTCACGCGACCGTGGCACGCTGGTCCGTCATGATCTGGGTGGCGGTGGTGCTATTGGTCTTGGCGGCCGGGGTGATTCGAGTCGCGAGCAGACTGCTTCGTCAGACAGATTTAGCAAGCCGCTAGACGACGTCCGGCGGTGAGCGTGGACTGGCGCCACCGTCTCGGGGCGCGTGCCCATAGCAGAATGGCGAGTTCAGGCGGTCGTCGCAACACCGTGATCGTGAAGGTGTTGTGGTGGTGGTTTCGACATGGCGACAGGCCGGCTTGAGCAACAGGCCCGGTTCTGGGAGCTGGTGAGGTCGGGGTCGACGTTCTCGCAGGCTTGTGATGCTGACGGGGTGGATCGACGTCAGGGCTATCGGTGGCGGCGCGCGTCAGGTGGGCGGCTGCCGGCGGTGCCGCGTGAGGTGTCAGGCAGGTTCTTGTCGCTTCAGGAACGGCTGCTCATCGCTGACCTGCGGCTGGCCGGTGAGTCGATACGGGCGATCGCCGGCCGACTGGGTCGGGCGCCGTCGACGATCAGTCGCGAGCTGGCTCCGAACCACCCGGAGGTGCCCGGGTCTGGGTCGGTTCGTTCGCGGCGGTCGAAGTAAGCCCCGTATGCGGCGCATAAGCGGGCCGGGTTGCGGGCCCGGCGGCCCAAGGCCTTCAGCTCGACCACCCGCAGCTAGCGTGGGCGGTCCAGGCCAAGCTCTGCTTGAAGTGGAGACCCGAGCAGATCAGCCTGCACCTGGCCAGGGAGCACGGCGAGCAGGGATCGATGCGCGTGAGCCACGAGACGATCTACCAGTCGTTGTTCGTCCAGGGCCGCGGGCAATTGCGAACCGAGCTGCACCGCCACCTGCGCACCGGGCGGGCTTGGCGACGCCCACGAGGGTTCACCGGTGGCGCGAACAAGTCCAAGATCCCTGGCATGGTCTCGATCAGCCAGCGACCAGCAGAAGCCGATGATCGTGCTGTTCCGGGCCACTGGGAGGGCGAGCTGATCTTGGGGTCGGACTGCCGCTCGGCGATTGGCACCCTGGTCGAGCGCCAAACCCGTTACTGCCTGCTGGTCCACCTGCCCGACGGGCACGCCGCACCCAAGGTCCGCGACGCACTGGTGGCCTTGATCGGCACGCTCGGCCAGCACCTTCCCCGGCGGGACGCCGACCGCCGTCCCCGACTAGCAGGCGAGGGGCGCCGGTACGAGGGCTTCTTTAACGAAGCGGAATCCGTCCACGGGCGCCTGTGGCTAGAGGAAGTCCAGGTCCGCACCCTGGTCGGCCTGCAGCACGCGCTCAGCGTAGAGACGTCGCCAACCGCGTGCTGGTGGAGCCGGGAGTGGGGGCGTGGCGGCGCGCCGTCGCTCGAGCTCGTTTTCGTCGACGAGCAGGTCGATCCGCCCGGCCTCGACGTCGAGCTCGATCTCGTCGCCGTCGCGGACCAGCGCGATGGGACCTCCTCGCGCGGACTCGGGTGCTCCGTGCAGGACGACGGTTCCATAGGCGGTTCCACTCATCCGGCCGTCCGAGACTCGGACCATGTCGCGCACGCCGCGTCGAGCCAGATGCTTGGGAATGGGGATGGCCCCGGCCTCGGGCATCCCGGTCGCCGCGGGCCCGATGTTGCGCAGGACCAGGATGTCGTCCGGGGTGATGTTCAGGCTGGGGTCTTCCAGACGGGCCTCGACGTCATCGAGGGACTCGAACACCACCGCCCGACCGCGATGCTTCATCAGGTCCGGTGACGCGGCGGCCGCCTTGATGACCGCGCCGTCGGGGAACAGCGACCCGGACAGGGCAACGAGCGCGCCGGCGGGCTTGAGGGGATCGTCGAGGGTCCGGATCATGTCCTGCCATGGCTGCGCCGGCTCCCACACGTCGAGCTGTTCCCCCATGGTCTTGCCGGTGATGGTGAGGGTGTCGCGCTCGAGCAGCGTCTCGAGCTCCTTGAGCAGGGTGGGCATGCCGCCTGCGACGTGAAAGTCGGGCAGGTAGCGGCTCCCGGCAGGCTTGCAGTCGACCAGCACGGGGGTCTTCTCGGCAGCGCGGTGGAAGTCCTGCAGGTCGAGCGTGATGCCCAGACGACGGGCGATGGCGGTGAGGTGGATGATCGCGTTCGTTGAGCCCGACAGCGCGGACAAGGTCACCAGTGCGTTGTGGAACGACTCGCGCGTCAGGATCTGCGAGGGCCGAAGGTCCTCGGCAATGAGCTCGACCGCGCGACGCCCGGTGGACACACCGAGACGAAGCCGCTCGGACGAGACCGCCGGTGCAGTGCCTGCCCGCGGCAGCGTCATGCCGAGCGCCTCGAGGACCGAACCCATCGTCGACGCGGTGCCCATCACCATGCAGGTTCCTGCGGTGGGGCACAGCTGTGCGTTGACCTCAGCCACCTCGTCGTCGTTGAGCTCGTCGCCCCGGAAGTCGGTCCACATGCGGCGGCAGTCGGTGCAGGCCCCCAGCCGCTCGCCGCGCCAGCTGCCGGTCATCATGGGGCCCACGACTAGGGCGATGGCGGGGATGTCGGCCGAGGCTGCGGCCATGAGCTCGGCGGGGACGGTCTTGTCGCATCCTCCGAGCAGGACGACGGCGTCCATCGGCTGTGCGGTGATCTGCTCCTCGACCTCCATCGCCATCAGGTTCCGGAACATCATGGTGGTGGGGTTCATCAGGATCTCGCCTAGCGACATCGCGGTGAACTGGAACGGCAGGCCACCGGCCTCGAGGACGCCGCGCTTCACCGCGTCCATCAACGCGGGCATGTCGCGGTGGCAGGTCGTGTAGTCCGACGCCGTGTTGCAGATGCCGACGACCGGCTTGGCGAGGTCCTTTCCGTCCAGCCCCGACGACGCGAGGAACGCTCGACGCAAGAACTTGCTGAGCCCGGGGTCTCCGTAGCTGGTGAGCCGTCGGTCGAAGCCGCCGACGGGTTCGGTGGTCGTCACGTCGTTGGTCACAGGGCCACGCTCACGTACTTGGTCACGGTGTAGTCGTCGATACCTTCAGCGCCGCCCTCGCGTCCGAAGCCGGACTTCTTGACCCCGCCGAACGGCGCCTCGGCGGTGGCGATCGCCATGTGATTGACGGCCACCATTCCAGCCTCGATCCTCTCGCTGGCCTCGAAGGCGGTGGCAAGGTCTCGGGTGAAGACGTAGCTGGCGAGCCCGAAATCGGTGCCGTTGGCCAACGCAAGGGCGTGCTCCAGGTCGGTGAAGCTGCCGATCGGGGCGACCGGTGCGAAAGGCTCCTCGTGCATGATCCGTGCATCAGCGTCGACATCGGTGATCACGGTGGGGTCGTAGAAGTTGCCTCTGCTCAGACCCGCGGTGCGCCGTCCACCGGCGACGACACGGCCACCGAGGTCCGACGCGTCGGCGACGAGGCGCTCGGCAGCGGCAAGACGCCGATCATTGGTGAGTGGGCCGACGTCGGTGTCCGGGGCGCGGCCGTCCCCGACCCGTAGGGCGCGGGCGGCGTCGACGAAGGCCGAGGTGAACTGCTCCGCGATGCTCTCGTGCGCGAAGAAGCGGCTGGGTGAGGCACAGACCTGGCCGGCGTTGCGGAACTTGGCGCCGACGCACAGCCGGGCTGCCGCCTCGACGTCGGCGTCACCGAAGATCAGCACGGGCGCGTGCCCGCCGAGCTCCATCGAGACCGACGTGATGCCCTCGGCGGCGGCGCGCATGACGGTCTGCCCGATCGGGACCGACCCGGTGAGGCTGACGTGACGGACGTGCTCGGACCGCACGAGTGCCTCGCTGATCATGGCGGGGTCACCGGTCAGTGACTGGACGGCACCGGCGGGCAGGCCAGCGTCGACGAGGATCTGCAGCAGGAGAAGCGTCGTCAGCGGGGTCTCCTCGGCCGGCTTGACAACGACCGAGCAGCCGGCGGCGAGCGCTGGCGCGATCTTGCGTGAGGCGAGCAGGGCGGGGAAGTTCCAGGTGCTGAACGCGGCGACCACGCCGACGGGCTCTCGACGGACCATGATCCGGCGCCCGGGGCCGTGACCGTCGACGAAGCGTCCGTAGATGCGGCGTGCCTCGTCCGCGTACCAGTCGAATTGGTCGGCCGTGGCGTGGGTCTCGGCTCGTGACTCCGCGAGCGGCTTGCCCTGCTCGGTCGTCATGACGGTGGCGATGTCCTCGACGCGCTGTCGAATGAGGCGGGCGGTCTCGCGCAGGATCGCCGAGCGGCCCCACGCATCGACCCCGCGCCAGTGCGCGAAGCCGCGGCGCGCCCCGTCGATGGTGTCGTCGACGTCGGCAGCGGTGGCGCTCGCGACGTGGGCCACGGTCTCCTCGGTGGCGGGGTCGTCGACAGCCATCGTGGCGCCGTCCGACGCCGGGCGCCACTCGCCGTCGATCAGCAGACCGGTCGGGACCTCGATGCCTGCGATGGTGCTCAAATCGTCATCTCCTTACGCAGCTTCTGGGTGGCGTCGACCCAGCTCCCCACGTTCCATCTACCGAACGAGCCGAGCCCGCCGAGCGGGTCGTCGCCGAAGTAGACAGGGACGTGGATGAGGCTGAGGCCGTCGTGGGTGGCGGCTCGGTCCAAGGCGGCGGTGAGGTCACCGACGCTGCTGCCGCCGTGGGCGGCGTGGACCCCGGCCACCGCCGAGGCCCAGGCGACGTAGTCGACGGCGACCTGGTCGTTGGTGGAGTAGTCGATCCCGTACTGGGCGCGTTGCAGGGACGAGATCGCCCCCTGACGGCGGTTGTCGAGCAGGACGATGATGCCGCGAGCCCCGTGCTGCACGCCATCGATGAGGACCTGGGGGTTCATGGTGAACGAGCCGTCACCGGTCATCGCGACGGCGCGCAGGTCGGAGTCGCTGATGGCGG
Source organism: Solicola agrisoli (assembly GCF_049059935.1). Lineage (NCBI taxonomy): Bacteria > Bacillati > Actinomycetota > Actinomycetes > Propionibacteriales > Nocardioidaceae > Solicola > Solicola agrisoli. Next base: position 5,598 of record NZ_JBMGQR010000124.1, read on the forward strand.
TCGCGAGCAGCGCGCTGGCCGAGAAGCCCATGTAGGAGGCGCCGGTCTCGGTGATGGTCTGGCCCGGCCGGTCGTCCTCGTTGATCTGAAAGCCATTTGCCTGCACGTCACCGGCGTCGAAGAAGGTGACGTGCTGGTTGGCCCGCGCCCATGCCGTGACCGCCCGGATCGCTGCCGGCTGGGTCAGCACGTCGCGCCCCCACATCTCGTCGTGCAGGGTCGGTTGGCCGAAGCGCTCGTCCTTGAACGCCACCCACTCCTGCCAGGCTTGCTGGTTGCTCCGAGCCCATGGGCTGTCCAGGCCCTGCGGGGTGGCACCCAGTGCCTCGAGTGCCTCGATGAGCTTCTCGAGGGTGGGCTCGGCGGCACCCACCAATGCGACGGTGTTGGCGTAGTGCAGCGCCGCCCCGGGGTCGGTGTTGATGTTGGTGACCTGACGGACCTGGGGATAGCCGGTGCGCGACATATCGGCCTGGCAAACCGCGCGGGACCCGATCGCCAGGAGGTGGTCGGCGTTCTCCATCGCGAAGTTGCCGGCGATGGACCCCTTCGAGCCTCCGACGGTCTGGTTGCGGGGGTCGTCGTAGGCCAGCGTGCCGCTGGCGACCGGAGAGACCACGGCGAACCCGTCGACCAGGTCCAGCAGCCGGCGCAGCGGTGCGCCCAACCCGCGAGCTCCCCCGCCGACCCGGACCACGACCCGATCCGCGGCGAGCAGCTGTCGCGCAGCCTCGGCGTACCGGCCACCGTCAGCCGCGGCCCCCAGTGGCGGTGGCGCGCCGACCGGCAGCGACCGGATCCGAAAGTCGTGCATCACCTGGGGTTGGGTGTTGATGGGCAGCAGCAGGAAGAAGGGCTGACCTCGGTGCGGGTGCTCGACCGCGTTCAGGCCGCGACGCAACGCCTCGGGCAGGGCCTCGGGTGTGTGCAATGTGTACGCCGGCCCCATCTCGGCGCAGACGCGCAGGAACTGTTCCTGACGCTCCCCGGTGAGCTGCTGCATGTTGGGGCCTTCGGCTTGTGTCGTCTCGTCGGCGTAAACGTGCCACACACCCACACCGTCACTGGCCGCCGCCAGGCTGCCTGCGAGCGCCTGCAGCGCCCCGGGCCCGATGGACGTGAACACGGCGGCCTTCTCTCC
>NZ_JBMGQR010000125.1:0-6419 GCF_049059935.1 Solicola agrisoli
CCCTGAGCCACCGACAACTCCCAAGATCGGCTCAAGATCCCGCGGGACGTGCCGATCACCCACCCATGCTGTCGGCGCGTGGGCTCCACCTGGTGGGGGCCGTCGCCGCCGTGGTCCTGCTGGGCGTGGCGCTCGCGACCGCCGTCTCGACGGGCGAGGCCGGCCCCGGACTGTGGTGGACGACGGCGGTGCTGATGGTCGTCGTCCTGACGATGTGGCACCGCACCCGCGACACGCGGAGCTTCGCGGCCCTGCTCGCCGGACCGCTCATGATGATGGGCTTCCTGCTCGCGTACGGGTGGCTCGCGCCGGTGGCCTCCACCTACACGCTCAGCCTGTGGCCGGCGGTGTTCACCTTCGTGGGCGTGACCCTCTCGGCCCGCACGGGCCTGTGGCTCCTGCCCGTCGCCGCGATCGGCATCTGGTCGGCGATGGACCTGCCCGTCGGGGTGGCGGTGCCACGGTGGCTGGTCGTGATGGGCCTGGTCCTCGTCGTGACCCAGGTGCCCTCACGGCTCCTCGCGTCGCTGCGCGAGCAGCAGAGCGAGCTGGCGCGGGAGCACCGTGACGTGGTCGACGCCCAGGCCGCCCTGGCGATCACCAAGGAGCGCTTCGAGCAGGCCTTCGCCGGCAGCCCCGTGGGCATGAGCCTGGCGGACGAGGACGGCCTGTTCGTCGAGGTCAACCCCGCCCTGTGCCGGATCGTCGGCAGGCCGGCCGAGGACCTGCTCGGGCACACCTCCGCCCATGTCACCCACCCCGAGGACAGGCACCTCTCGCCCGAGGCCATGGCGGCCCTGCGGACGGCAGGGGGCGGCCCGGTGGTGGTGGAGAAGCGCTACGTCCGGCCCGACGGCCAGGTCCGCCGGAGCGAGGTCACCATGGTCACCGTCCGCGGGCCGGGGGAGCACCCCTGGACGCTCGCGCACGTCACCGACATCACCGACCGCTGGGCGGCCGAGCAGACCGCCGCCCGCGCCGAGCGCGTCTCGCGCGTGCTGGCCGACGTCACCCGCAGCGTCGTGCAGCGGCGCGACGACGTGCGGACGGCCGTCGTCCAGGGCGCCCAGCAGCTGACGGGCGCCTCGGGGGTGGCGCTGGTCGAGTCGTTCGACGAGCACGGCCTGGTCGTCACCGCCGCCACCGACCCCGACCAGGTGGGCGTCCGGGTCGACCTCGCGCAGCTGACGATGACGGGCAGCGTCTGGCACCGGGGCGTCGCGGTCGACGTGGAGGACGTCGCCGCCGAGGCGACCGTCAACCCCGCGATGGCGCGCGTGCACTCGATGGTGTCGGGCTACTGGCAGCCGGTGCTCGGCCCCGACGGCGAGGTGCTGGCGGTCCTGACCGCGGCGTGGTTCGAGGCGAGGTCCGCGGCCAGCGCCGAGGTCCGTCAGGCCATGGAGGTCCTGGCAGCCGAGGCCGGCGCCGCGCTGCACGAGGACCTCACCCGCCGGCGGCTCGAGGCGTCCGTGACGCTCGACCCGCTGACGGGGCTCGCCAACCGTCGCGGCTGGGACGAGGGGCTCGCCGAGCTGGTCGCGCGCACCGTCGACGACGACGGGGTGGTGGCCGTCGCCATGATCGACCTCGACCACTTCAAGCAGTACAACGACGCGCACGGCCACGCCGCCGGCGACGCCCTGCTGGTCGGCTTCGCCGAGACGCTGCGGCACTCGGTCCGCGCCCCCGACCTCGTCAGCCGCTGGGGCGGCGACGAGTTCGCCGTGGCCATGTCGGTGCCCTCCGCGCAGCACGCGCGCACCGTCGTGGACCGCATCGTCGGCGCCGTCCCGGCCGGCCAGACCTGCTCCATCGGGCTCGCCCTGCACGGCGCGCACGACGACGTCGCGGCCACGCTCGCACGCGCCGACCGTGCGCTCTACGCGGTCAAGGACGCCGGACGCGACGGGGTGGTCGTCGCGAGCTCCTGACCGGCGGTCAGACCGGCGAGGCCGCAGGCGGGACGGTGGCGCGGGCGGTCTGCGTCAGGGGGAGCCAGAGCACGAAGGTGCTGCCCACGCCCGCCGCCGGGTGGACGCGCGCGACGCCGCCGTGGCTCTCGGCCACCTGACGCACGATCGACAGGCCGAGGCCGTGGTGGCCGTCGCCGGAGTCCTGGCCGCGTCCGCGCCAGAACCGGTCGAACACCTGCGGCGCCTCCCCGTCGGGGACGCCCGGGCCGGCGTCGGTGACGGCGACGAACGCCCACGCGTCGCGCTCGCCCACGTCGAGACGCACGGTGCTGGCCTCGCGGGTGAGACGTACCGCGTTGGCCACGAGGTTGTCGACGGCCCTCCGCAGCGCGGCCTCGTGGCCCGTGACGACGACCGGCTCGGTGCGCGCCCGCAGCTCGACGGCGCGCGCGTCGGCCAGCACCTCGAACTCCACCAGCTCGTCGCGGGCCAGCTCGTCCAGGGAGATCCCGGGCTGCATGTCCTCGGGCGTGGACGCCCGCGCCGACGCGAGCATGTCGTCCACCAGCGTCGCCATCCGTCCCACGGCCCGCGTGGTCGTCGAGACGGCGCGCTCGCGCTCACGTGGGTCGACGTCGGCGCGGCTGAGCACCGCGTCGACGTTGGTCTGGATCACCGCGAGCGGCGTGCGCAGCTCGTGCGACGCGTCGCTGACGAACTGACGTTGACGTCCGAAGGCCTCGTCCAGGCGGCCGAGCATGTCGTCGATCGAGCGGGCCAGCGACCCCAGCTCGTCGTCACCGCCGCCGACGGAGATGCGCCGCGAGAGGTCGCGCCCGTCGACGAGCGTGGTGGCGCGCGTCATCTCGCCCACGGGACGCAGCGCGCGTCCGGCGAGCAGCCAGCCGACGGCGAGGCTCGTGACGAACAGGCCGCCGAGCGCGTACACCGAGTAGGTGCGCAGCGTCGCGAGCGCACGGGCGTTGGTGGCGGCCTCGACGTCCTCGACCTCGGCCAGCTCGAGCTCGCGCAGGGTCTTCACGCCGGAGTCGGTGCGCACCTTCTCGACCGCGCGGTACGTCTCGGCGGCGGGCACGTCGCCGACCGTCCGGGCCAGCGCGACGTTGAGCCCCACCACCACGGTGGAGGCCACCAGCAGCAGCGCCAGCGACCAGCGCAGCGCCAGACCGAACCGCAGCGACCGCGTCCAGGTGGGACGCGTGATCGTCATCAGGCGGGCTCCTTGAGCCGGTAGCCGCGACCCACCACCGTCTCGAGCGGCGCCGGGCGGTCGCCGGCGGCGAGCTTGCGGCGCAGCGTCCCGACGGTGACGCGCACCGTCTGCGTGAACGGGTCGGTGTGCTCGTCCCACACGTGCTTGAGCAGCTCCTCGGCCGGGACGACGACGCCGACCCGCGACATCAGGTACTCCAGCACCCCGAACTCCTTGCGGGTGAGCGCGAGCAGCTGGTCGTGCCACCACACCTCGTGCCGGGCGACGTCGAGCCGCAGCGCACCCGACGTCAGCACCGCGTCGGGCTGGGTGATCTCGCGGCGCAGCAAGGCACGGATGCGGGCCACCAGCTCGGGGAACGCGAACGGCTTGAGCAGGTAGTCGTCGGCGCCGGCGTCCAGGCCGCGGACCCGGTCGAGGACGCCGGCGCGCGCCGTCAGCACGAGCACGCGGGCGTCGCTGCCGAGGTCGTGCCGCAGCCGGTGGCAGACCTCGAGGCCGTCCATGTCGGGCAGGCCGAGGTCGAGCACCACCACGTCGTACGGCACCACCTCGGCCTTGTCGAGCGCCTCGCGGCCGGTGGTGGCGCCGTCGACCGCGTACCCGGCCTCGCTCAGGCCGAACGTGAGAGGGTGCAGGAGGTCCTGCTCGTCGTCGACGACGAGTACGCGCATGGGGCCGATGCTAGGGACTCCCTCCAAGCACGGGTGCGCCGAAAAACCACCGAAAACCCGGGCTACGGAGGGTTTTCGCAGCCAGTTGCTGGACTCGTGGCATGACCGAGTCCCAGCCCCTGCCGCCCACCCACATCCGCCGTCACGACGACGTCCCTGACGCCACCGCCCGGCTCGAGCGCGCCCTGCTCGAGGTCAAGCGCGTCGTCGTCGGCCAGGACCTGCTCGTGGAGCGGATGTTCGTGTCGCTCGTGTCCGGCGGCCACTGTCTGCTCGAGGGCGTGCCCGGCGTGGCCAAGACGCTCGCCGCGCGCACCGTCGCGTCCGTCGTCGGCGGCGCCTTCTCCCGCATCCAGTTCACCCCCGACCTGGTGCCGGCCGACATCGTCGGCACCCGCGTCTACCGCTCGTCCAGCGAGACCTTCGAGGTCGAGCCCGGCCCGATCGTCGGCAACGTCGTGCTCGCCGACGAGATCAACCGCGCGCCCGCCAAGGTGCAGTCGGCGCTCCTCGAGGCGATGGCCGAGCACCAGGTGTCGGTGGGCGGTCGGACCGTCCGGCTGCCCGACCCGTTCATGGTGCTGGCCACCCAGAACCCGATCGAGTCCGAGGGCGTCTACGCGCTGCCCGAGGCCCAGCGCGACCGCTTCATGATGAAGGTGTCGGTCGACCTCCCCACCGACGAGGAGGAGCGCCGCATCCTCGACCGCGTGGGCGTCTCGACGCCCTCGGTGCAGACCCTGCTCGACCCGCACGAGGTGGCGGCGATCCAGGCACAGGCCGCCGGCGTCTTCGTCCACGACGCCGTCGCCGACTACGCCGTGCGCATCGTGGTCGCCACGCGCGACCCCCGTCGTCCGGGCGTCGAGGACCTCGCGTCGCTCGTCTCGGCCGGTGCCAGCCCGCGCGCCACGCTGTCGCTCGTCGCCGGCGCCCGCTCCCTCGCGCTGCTGCGCGGACGCGAGTACGTGCTGCCCGTCGACGTCCGCGACCTCGCCGTCGACGTCGTCGCGCACCGCCTCGTCCTCGACTTCGAGGCGCTGGCGGACGGCGTCGACCCGCGTGCGATCGTCGCCGGCCTGGTCGCCCGCATCCCCGAGCCGCAGGTCGCACCCGCGCAGGTCGCCCCGGGCGCGGCATGAGGCCCACCGCCAACGTCCCGGTGGTCTCGCTCCGCGAGCTGTCGCCCGAGGCGGCCCTGGCCCGGCTCGAGCTGACGGTGGGCCGCCGCATCGACGGCCTGGCCAACGGCGACCACGCCGGGTTCGGCCTCGGCCCGGGCACCGAGGCCGCCGACGCACGGATCTACGTGCCCGGCCAGGACGACGTCCGCCGCATCGACTGGAACGTCACCGCCCGCACGGGCGAGGTGCACGTCCGTGACGTCACGGCCGACCGCGAGCTCGGCACCTGGGCGCTCGTCGACGCCACCGCGTCGATGGACTTCGGCACCGCGACGATGGAGAAGCGCGACCTCGCGGCCGCGGTCACCGTCTCGCTCGCCCGGACCGCTGCCCGCACCGGCGACCAGTTCGGCGCGCACGTGCTCACCGCGGACGGCGTGCGCCGGTTCCCGCACCGCAGCGGGCGCGCGCACCGGCTGATGGTGCTCCGCAGCCTGGCCGAGGCGCCCCGTCAGGGCCACGCCGAGTCGCCCGGTCTCGCCGCCGGCATCGCGTCGCTCGAGCGGCACCGCCGGCGCGGCCTGCGGTTCGTCGTCTCGGACCTGATGGACCCCGACCGCGACGCCTGGGCCCGTGCGCTGCGACGGCTCACGACGCGGCAGCGCGTCGTCGTCGTCGAGGTGCTCGACCCGCGCGAGCTCGACCTGCCCGACGTCGGCGTCGTCACCTTCGCCGACCCCGAGACCGGCGCCACCCACGACGTCGACACCTCCTCGCGCCGAACCCGCCGCCGGTTCGCCGAGGCCGCCCGCGAGGAGCGGGCCGCCAACGCCGCCGCCGTCCGCGGCGCCGGGGCCGACCACCTCGTGGTCTCCACCGGTGGCGACTGGCTGCGCGACCTCACCCGCTTCGTCCTCCAGGCGCGCCACCGGCGCACCTCGTCCCGTCCCCTCACGGAGGCACGACCATGACCTTCCTGTCCCCCGACCGGCTCTGGCTGCTGCTGGGCGTGCTCGCCCTGCTCGTGGCGTACCTGCTGGTCCAACGCCGTCGCAAGCGCAGTGCCGTCCGGTTCGCGGCGCTGCCGCTGCTGGCGCGCGTCGCCCCCAGCCCGGGCTGGCGCCGTCACGTGCCGGCCGCCCTGTTCATGGCGATGGCCGTCGTGCTCGTCACCGGGTTCGCCCGGCCCGAGGCCGACGTGCGCGTGCCCCGCGAGGAGGCGACCGTCGTCGTCGCGCTCGACCTCAGCGGCTCGATGCGCGCCACCGACGTGAGCCCCGACCGCTTCTCGGTCGCCCAGGAGGCGGCCGAGCAGTTCATCGCCGAGCTGCCCGAGCAGTACCAGGTGGGCCTGGTGTCGTTCGCGACGACGGCGTCGCTGGACGTCCCTCCCACCACCGACCGCGCCGAGGTGCAGCGGGCGCTGGCCTCCATGTCGCCCGACGGCGGCACCGCCATCGGCGACGCGATC
>NZ_JBMGQR010000126.1:0-6457 GCF_049059935.1 Solicola agrisoli
CACGGCTTCAGGCCGAGGACGTCGTCGAGGTGACGGGGTCGCTGAGGCGCCGGTTCCAGCGCGCCGGCGGGGGCCCGGTCAGCCGGGTGGACGTCGAGGTCAGTCGGTGTCGGCGGGTGTCGCCGGCACCGGCGACACGTCGTCCCCGTCCGACCCCCAGTGACGCATGACCAGGCCCATTCGTGGCTTGGGCACGAACGAGGTCGCCTTCGCCGGCAGGGTCGTGCCGCCGTAGGCCGCGGCGCGCACCGCGGACAGCCGGGTGGGCGGCAGGAGGAGCGCCACGGCGTCGGCGCCGTCCGCCCGACGAACGGCCGCTCGGGCGTCGTGCACGTACTCGAGCTCGTCGACGTCGGCTCCCCATCCGGGCAGCCACACCTGGTGGAGCCAGCAGATCGCGTGGTCGGGGAGCGCACAGCTCGGTGCCACCGCACCGGGCGCCGGGCGGACGTCGAGCCACCGACCACCGGCGTACGCGACGCAGCGGGGGACACCGGCGTCCGCGAGCAGACCGAGCGCGGCGTCCGCGTCCACCTCCTCGGTGACCACCAGGGGAGAGCCTTCGATCGTCCCGAGGTCGAGCCCCGGGCACACCCGGTGCACGGCACGCAGGCGGAGGGGCTCGACCGTGTCGTCCACCACCCACGTCAGCCCCCAGGCCGTGGACCCGCCGTCGCCGGTCCAGGCCCGCCGGCGGTGGTGCCCGTCAGCCACGAGCACCCGTCCCACCGGGGTGCGGGCCACCGCCCGGTGCACCTCGGGCGACGTGTGCACCCACAGCTCGTGCGTCTCGACGCCGTCGACGAGGGTGAGATCGGGGGCTCCGGCGGTCACCTGGTCGAGCACGGTCGAGAGCGGCGAGGGTGCGGTCGGGGCGGGTGCGCCGGCGATGGCCACCACCGGGTCGACCTGCGCGTGGGTCTGGGCGGCGAAGTCCTGCTGCACCTCGACGAGCTCGGGCCGCACGTCCTCGTGGGGGATCAGCGGTGCGCTCGTCCGGCCCGACAGGTCCATGGCGCCGAGCAGGCCGCGGGTTGCGCCGTCGGGGCCCGAGCGCCGGTAGACGTAGACCGCAGGCGGATCGCGCAGGACGATGCCCTCACCCTCCCAGGCGTCGAGCCGCGGGCCGCCGTCGCCGGGCGTGAACGCGGGCTCGAGCAGCCTGGCGACGTGGTGCGGCTCGCCGGCGCCGAGGTCGTCGGCGTCGCCCCACGCGTCCGGGGGAGTCATGGTCCGCGCAGCCACGGTGGCGGCGTCGCCGCCGAACCGCAGACCCGAGAACGGCTGGAGCCCGAGGGGCACGGGTGCGCCCTGATCGGTCCCGTCGCCCACCACCGCATCCTAGGGTGACGGGGTCGTCGCGCCTCGCGCCCTACCCTGGGGGCGTGCTCGTCGCCGCGGCCGTGGTGCCCCACCCACCCCTGCTCGTGCCGGAGGTGTCGGTCGGCGCCGCGCACGAGACGTCGGTGATGCGGTCCGTCGTCGACTCCACGGTGGCGGGCCTGCTCGCCCGTCGGCCACAGACGGTGGTCGTCGTCGCGGCGGGCGACGCGGCCCGCACCCAGGACGACGCGGCGACGCCGACGCTCGCGCCGTACGGGCTCAGGTCGTGGCCGGGTCCGGCTCGGCGGGCTCCGGGCAACGACCCCCTCGGCCTCGGACACTCGATCGGGGCGTGGCTGCTGGACCGTGCGGGGTGGACGGGCGGCCGGCGGTACGAGACGGTCACCGGCGACGCACTCGTCCTGCCGCCCGGTCGCGTCGCGCTGCTGGTCACCGCCGACGGGTCGGCACGACGGTCGGCCGAGGCGCCGGGCCACCTGGACCCGCGGGCGGAGCCCTTCGACGCCGTCACCACCCGTGCCCTGGCCGGCGGCGACCTCGACGCCCTCGAGTCGATCGACGTCGGGCTGGCCGAGGAGCTGTGGGCCAGCGGGGCGACTGCGCTGCGCACGCTGGCCAGGACCGTCCGGACGCAGCAGGGCGCCGCGATCGAGGCCCGTGTGGACCACGACGCGGCGCCCTACGGCGTCGGCTACGTCTGTGCGACCTGGACGATCAGGGTCGGGGCGGAGGAGTAGTCCCCGGGGTTCCGGGTCCCTGGTGTCCGTCGTCGGCGATCTTGTCGACGCCCTCCTTGGCCTTGCGGGTGGCCGAGTCGATCTTGTCGTCGTACTTGCCCTTGGTCGCGCGGCTGACCGCGTCACCCGCCTTGTCCAGGCCCTGGTCGATCTTGTCGCCGTGCTGGCGGGCGAGCTCGGCGGCCTTGGCCTTGAGCTCGTCGCCGCGACCCTTGTACTTGTCCAGGAAACCCATGGTCCGCTCCTTCAACGTCTGCCGGTGATCGGGCGGCGGGGAGCCGCGCCGCGTCTGGCACCCAAAGTACCTGGCACAATCACGGCGTGGACACCTCCGCGCCGGTGCGGGCCGTCGTCGGCCCGACCGCGGCAGGCAAGTCCGACCTCGCCATCGCGGTCGCCGGCGAGCTCGGCCTCGCCGGGTCCCCGGTCGAGGTGGTCAACGCCGACTCGATGCAGCTCTACCGCGGGATGGACATCGGCACGGCCAAGCTCACCGTCGACGAGCGTCGGGGCGTGCGGCACCACCTGCTCGACGTCCTCGACGTGCGCGACCCGGCGACGGTCGCCGAGTTCCAGGACTGGGCGCGTGACGCCGTCGCGGCCTGCCACGGCAGGGGAGTGCTGCCGCTGCTCGTCGGAGGGTCGGCGCTGTACGTCCGTGCCGTGCTGGACGACTTCGAGTTCCCCGGCACCGACCCGTCGCTGCGCGCCAGGCTGGAGAGCGACCTGGTCGAGGTGGGGCCGGAGGCGATGCACGTCAGGCTCGCCGGCGAGGACCCCGCCGCGGCCGAGGCCATCCTGCCGAGCAACGGGCGACGGATCGTCCGCGCGCTCGAGGTCGTGGCCCTGACGGGTCGGCCCTACGCCGCCGGGCTCCCCGAGCTGCGCTACGTCTACGACGACGTCGCCGTGGTCGGCGTCGACGTGCCACGGGAGGTCCTGGACGCCCGGATCGAGGCGCGGGTCGACGCGATGTTCGACGCCGGGCTGGTCGAGGAGGTGGAGCGCCTCGCCGCGCAGGGCCTCGCCGAGGGGCGTACCGCGAGCCGCGCCCTCGGGTACGCGCAGGTGCTGGACGCGATCGCGGGCCGCACCACGATGGAGCAGGCGCGGGACGAGACCGTGCGGCGCACGCGCAAGTTCGCCCGACGTCAGGACTCCTGGTTCCGCAAGGACCCGCGCATCACCTGGGTGAGCCACGACGACCCCGACCTCGTCCACCGGGCCGTCGCGCTGCTGGCCCCCTGACGGCGTTTGGGCGCGACGTCCACCGGGTACGACTCGGGGCATGGAACGACGCACCCTCGCCGCCGGTCTCGGAACCGCCTTCGTCACGGCCTGCCTGCTGGCCGTCTCCGGCGCGCCGCCGAGCACCGCCGGGACCCCGCGTCCGACCCCGTCGTCGGGCGCGACCGCCTACGGCAGCGGCGGCGCGGTGTCGTCGGTGGACGCGGAGGCGTCGCGCGTGGGCATCGAGGTGCTCCGACGCGGGGGCAACGCGGCCGACGCGGCCGTCGCCACGGCCTCGGCCCTCGGCGTCACCGAGCCGTACAGCGCCGGCATCGGCGGGGGCGGCTACTTCGTCCACTACGACGCACGCACCAAGAAGGTCCAGACCATCGACGGGCGCGAGACCGCGCCGCGACGCGTCACGCCCGACGCCTTCGTCGACCCGGCCACCGGCAAGCCCTACCCGTTCACTCCGCAGCTGGTCTCGTCCGGCGTCGCCGTCGGCGTGCCCGGGACCGTCGCGACGTGGGACGCCGCGCTGAAGCGGTTCGGCAGCACCTCGCTGAAGCAGGCGCTGCGGCCGTCCATCCGGTTGGCCGAGCGCGGCTTCACCGTCGACCAGACGTTCCGCAGCCAGACCCTCGACAACGCCGAGCGGTTCGCCGCGTTCCCCGACACCGCCGACCTGTTCCTGCCCGGCGGCGACGCGCCGGCCGTCGGCTCGCGGTTCCGCAACCCCGACCTCGCGGACACCCTGACGTCCATCGCCGACCGCGGCCCGAAGGCGTTCTACCACGGTGCCCTGGCCAGGGAGGTGGCCCGCACGGTCCAGGCGCCGCCGAAGGACCCGGCGTCTGACCTGCCCGCCAAGCCGGGCTCGATGACCACCGGGGACCTCGCGGCGTACCGGGTGCTGTCGCAGAAGCCGACGAAGGTCTCCTACCGCGGCCTGGACGTCTACGGCATGGCGCCGTCGTCGTCCGGAGGCACCTCGGTGGGCGAGGCGCTCAACATCCTCGAGGGGTACGACCTCGGCCAGGGCGAGCGGCTCGCACGGACGCTGCACCTCTACCTCGAGGCCTCGGCCCGGGCCTTCGCGGACCGCGCCGCCTACGTCGGTGACCCCGCCTTCACCGACGTGCCCACCCGGACGCTGTTGAGCCAGCGGTTCGCCGACTCCCGCGCCTGCACCATCGACCCCGACCGGGCGTCGGTGCGACCGGTGCCGGCCGGGGCCCTCGACGGCAGCGGCTGCGCCACGACCGCGAACGAGGAGAAGCCCGACACCGAGAACATCTCGACGACGCACCTGAGCGTCGTCGACCGGTGGGGCGACGCGGTGGCCTACACGCTGACGATCGAGCAGACCGGCGGCTCGGGCATCACGGTGCCCGGGCGTGGGTTCCTGCTCAACAACGAGCTCACGGACTTCACCACCGTGTACGACGAGGCCGACCCGAACCGCATCCAGCCCGGCAAGCGCCCGCGCTCGTCGATGTCGCCCACGATCGTGCTGCAGGACGGCAAGCCGCGCTACGTGCTGGGCTCGCCCGGCGGCGCGACGATCATCACCACCGTGCTCCAGATCCTGCTGAACCGGATCGACCTCGGCATGGACCTGCCCGCCGCGGTGGCGGCGCCGCGCGCCTCGCAGCGCAACACCGCGTCCACGCCGGCCGAGCCCGCCTTCATCGACGCCTACGGGCCGCTGCTCGCCCCGTACGGCCAGCGGCTCACCCCGTCCGGCGACACCCTCACCTCGGCCGCCGAGATCGGTGCGGCCGCCGCCATCGAGGTGAAGCCGCACGGCCGGCTGGTCGCCGCCGCCGAGCCCGTCCGGCGCGGTGGCGGCAGCGCCCTGGTGGTGCGGCCCCGACGGTAGAATCGGAGGATGAGCACGCGCGCGTTCGCCTGGCTGAAGGGCCACGGCACCCAGAACGACTTCGTGCTGCTCCCCGACCACGACGGCAGCGTGCACGGCGACCTCGACCCGGGGTTCGTCGCAGCGCTGTGCCACCGGCGCCGCGGGCTCGGCGCCGACGGCGTCCTGCGCGTCATCCGCACCGAGCACGTCGCTCCCGAGCTGGCCGGCGACGCCGAGTGGTTCATGGACTACCGCAACGCCGACGGCTCGGTCAGCGAGATGTGCGGCAACGGAGTCCGGGTGTTCGCCAAGCACCTCCTCGACGAGGGGCTGGTGCCGGCGGGCGAGCCGGTGGCCGTTGGCACCCGCGACGGCGTCAAGACCGTGACGCGCGACGACGACGGCGCGTACTTCGTCGACATGGGGGTGCCGCGCCTGCTGGGGGAGTCGAAGGTGACCCCGGCGGGACGGACGTTCGCGGCCACCGGCGTCGACATGGGCAACCCGCACGCGGTGGCGTTCGTCGACGACCTCGCCGACGCGGGCCCGCTCACCGAGGAGCCCGGTTACGACACGTCGCTGTACCCCGACGGCGTCAACATCGAGCTCGTCGTGCGGCGGGGCGAGCGCCACGTCGCGATGCGCGTCCACGAGCGAGGCTCCGGCGAGACGCTGTCGTGCGGCACGGGCGCGTGCGCCGTCGCGGTCGCCGCGGCCACCGCCGACGACGCCCCGCGGCCGGCCACCTACCGCGTCGACCTGCCGGGCGGCACCCTCGTCATCACCTGGCGCGAGGACGGCCGGCTGCTCATGGCCGGACCGGCCGAGATCGTCGCCGGGGGCGAAATGCACTGGCACGGCGAGGAATCGCGGGCCTAACGTGGCTGTTGTACCCCACACATGCACATCGAGAAGAGACGAGAGCACATGACCGAACAGCGACACGAGTGGCTCCCCGCGGACGTCGACGAGACGCCTGAGGAGGGGACCGAGGGCCTCGAGCTCGAGGAGCGCAACGCGCTGCGCCGTGTGGCTGGTCTGTCCACCGAGCTCCAGGACGTCACCGAGGTCGAGTACCGCCAGCTGCGGCTGGAGCGGGTCGTCCTCGTGGGCGTCTGGACCGACGGCACGGCCGAGGACGCCGAGAACTCGCTCACCGAGCTCAAGCTCCTCGCCGAGACCGCTGGCTCGAAGGTGCTTGACGCCATGATCCAGCGCCGTCCCAAGCCCGACCCCGCCACCTACATCGGCAGCGGCAAGGTGCAGGAGCTCAAGACGGTCG
>NZ_JBMGQR010000127.1:0-6368 GCF_049059935.1 Solicola agrisoli
GCCTGGTGGTCGTCGACGCACGCGGACGACAGCGCTTCTTCAGGCTCGCCGACGCCTCGGTCGCCGAGGCCCTGGAGCAGCTCGGGCGCCTGTGTCCCACGACCGAGGTGGCCTCCCTCCGTCGCTCGCGCGAGCAACGCGACCTCGCCCGCGCGCGGCTCTGCTACGACCACCTCGCCGGGCGGCTGGGCGTGGGTGTCGCCGAGGCCTGGGTCGCGTCGGGCTGGCTGGTCGGGCCCGACCTCGACCTGACCGACCGTGGTGCCGTCGCGATCGTCGACTGGGGCCTCGACGTCCCCGCGCTGGCGAGGGGTCGTCGTCCACTCACCCGGGCCTGCCCGGACTGGACCGAGCGGCGACCGCACCTGGCCGGGGCGCTCGGCGCGGCGCTCGCGCGTGGCCTGGTCGAGCGCGGGTGGGTGCGTCGACGTCGCGGCGGGCGTGGTCTCGACGTCACGCCGCTCGGCGAGGACGGCCTGCGCGAGTCCTGGGGTGTCGAGCCGGCCTGAGGCCCGCTACCAGAGCACCTCGTCCTTCGGCAGGACCTTCTCGGGTGCCCGGTCGCCGATGGTCTCGAGCAGGTCGATCTCGATCGTGCGGGCGATCGCCGTCATCGGGACGTCGTGGACGCTGTCGCGGAACGGGTCGGCCAGGTCGCGTCCCACCTGCACCGCGAGCAGGTACATGATCCCCACCAGGCCCGACCCGATCGGCGTCAGCCACAGCAGGTCCTGGACGATCGCGAACGGCAGCACGACGCAGAAGATCCTGGCGAAGAACGACGGCAGGAAGCGGTACTGCACCGGCAGCGGCGTGTTCTTGATCCGCTCGAGCCCTCCCTGTGAGTCCGCGAGCACGGCGAGCGTCCCCTCCAGCTGCACCCGGGGCAGCTGCTCGACCATGCCGCGCCGACGGGCCTCGGCGACGAGGGCGCCGATCTCGTTCAGGGCCGCGTTGGGGCGGTTGGTGGCCGCGCGGATGCGGTCGCCGGCCGCGCTGGTGGTGTACAGCTCCAGCTCGCGCGGCGGGTCCTGGCCGCGGAGCGAGGTGCGCAGGACGTGGACGTAGGCGACCTGGGTGCGCACGATCTCGTCGACCAGACCGGGACGCGCGTCGGCAGCGCCGGGGTCGAGGAGCGTCACCGCCTCGCGGCCGAGGTTGCGCGAGTGGTTGGTGATCGAGCCCCACAGCGTCCGTGCCTCCCACCACCGCGCGTACGAGGCGTTGACCATGAACCCCAGGAACAGGGCGACTGCCGTGCCGTAGAGCGTGTACTGGATGGTGATGTCGCGGAACCCCAGCCACCCGTGCATGTAGGCCCAGGTCACGGCCACGTCCCAGGCCAGCAGCAGGGCGACCGGTCCGGCGATGTTGCGCCACGCGAGCAGGGGCTTGGGCACACCCGAGACGATCATGCGACCAGTGTTCCGGAGCGGTGTGCATCGCACCCGGCGAGCCGCCGTCATGGTGAGCCCGATGACTTCGGCGGCCCAGGCCGGTCTGACGAGGTGACGACCACACCCGAGGGAGGCGACGACGTGGCTTCGACCTGGACGCGGGCGACGTCGCTGCCGGGACGCCGGGTCGGCCTCGCCATGGCGCTCGTGGTGGGCGGCCTGCACCTGCTCGGCGGCGGTCTGCTGCTCGTGGCCGCGTCCCGGCACGTCGACCTCGGCGGTGGGGAGGTGTTCGGGGTCGGCATCGGCGTCACCGCGTACCTGCTGGGCGTCCGGCACGCGTTCGACGCCGACCACGTGGCCGCGATCGACAACACGACGCGCAGGCTCGTCGGTGACGGCGGGAGGCCCCTGTCGGTGGGGTTCTGGTTCTCGCTGGGCCACTCCACGGTGGTGTTCGTGCTGTGCGCGCTGCTGGCCCTCGGCGTGCGGTGGCTGGCGCCCCAGGTGCAGGACGGCGGCTCGGGCCTGCAGCGGACCCTCGGCGTCGTCGGGGCCGGTGTGGCCTGCTCGTTCCTGCTCCTGGTCGGGCTCGCGAACGCGGTCGCGCTCGTGAGGCTGGCCGGCCTCGCGCGTCGCTCGGCGGACCACGGGATCGACCAGGCGGCGGTGGAGCGGCAGCTGCACCGCCGTGGGCCGATGAGCGCGGCGCTGCGTCCGGTGACCGCGCTGGTGCGGCAGCCGCGTCACCTCTACCCGGTCGGCCTGCTGTTCGGTCTCGGGTTCGACACGGCCACCGAGGTCTCGCTCCTGGTGCTGGCGGGCGGCGTGGCCCTGGCCCTGCCCTGGTACGCGATCATGGCGCTCCCGCTGCTCTTCGCCGCGGGCATGTCGCTGTTCGACACCCTCGACGGCGTGGTCATGCGCCACGCCTACGGCTGGGCCTACCAGGACCCTCACCGCCGGCTCGTCTACAACCTGGCCGTCACCGGCATCTCCGTCGCCTTGGCCGCGGGCATCGGGCTGGTCGTCCTGGCCGGGCTGGTCGAGTCGGTCGCCGCCCCGCGCTCGGGCCCGATCGCCTGGGCGGCCGGGCTGGACCTGGAGCTGGTGGGGGTCGTCGTGGCGGTCGGGTTCACGGTGGTCTGGCTGGTCGCGCTCGCCACGCGCTCCGCATCCTTCACCGAGGGTTCACCGCACGCCGTGCGGGGGACGGGGGAGCGCGGGTAGGTTCGGCGGGTGCGAGATCTCTACTACGACCAGCTCACCGAGGTCATCGACGACCTCGTCGCGATGACGTCGGCCGTCCAGACGGCGGTCGCCCAGGGCACCCGTGCCCTGCTCGAGGGTGACGTCGAGGTCGCCGAGTCGGTGATCGCCGGTCAGCCCGACGTCGCCGCCTCGCGCGACCTGATCGAGACCCGGTCGCTGGAGCTGATGGCCACCCAGGCGCCGGTCGCCACCGACCTGCGTCAGCTGGTCGCCGCGCTGCGCATGGTGGCGCACCTCGAGCGGGTGGGAGCGCTGTCGGCCCACATCGCCAAGATCGCCAGGTTGCGCACGCCCGAGCTCGCCGTGCCCGAGGGCCTGCGCCCCACCGTGGCCCGGATGGCCGAGGTCGCCGACGCGCTGATCGGCAACGCCGCCGCGGTCGTCTCGTCGCGCGACACCGACGCCGCGCTGGCGATGGTCGCCGAGGACGAGGAGCTCGACGACCTGCGTCGGTCGCTGCTGCGCTCGGTGCTCGGCAAGGACTGGACGCACGGGGTGGAGCCGGCGATCGACCTGGCGCTGCTGGGCCGCTACTACGAGCGGATCGGCGACCACGCGGTGTCGGTGGCGCGCCTGGTGGTGTTCCTGGCGACCGGCGAGCTCCCCGGCCGCGCCGACGACACGGGCGACGTCCTGCTCGGCGGGACCGTCGCCGACGTCTGACCCGTCGGCTGTCGTCGTCAGGCGTCGGTCGCGCCCTGGCGTGCGCGGAACGCGGCGACGGCGTTGCGGTTGGTGCACGTGGTGGAGCAGTAGCGGCGTGAGCGGTTGCGCGACAGGTCGACGACCACACCGTCGCAGTCGTCGTCGGCGCACACGGCCAGTCGGCTGAGCTCGTCGGCGCGGATGACGTCGATCATCGCCATCGCGGTCTCGACCGCGATCCGGGTGGCGAGCGGCGCGTCGGGGCCGACGGCGTGCACGTGCCAGCCGCTGTCGTCGTGGCACACCAGCTGCGGCAGCGCGGCCGACTCGGCGAGCAGGGCGTTGACCGTCCGGACCGCCGTCTCGTGGTCGGCGAGCAGGAGGTCGCGCAGTCGCGCGCGCAGGTCCCTGACGGCGTCCAGCTCGTCGCGGTCGAGGTCGAGGCGACCGCTGTAGCCGAACCGGCGGTAGAAGTCGTCGACGTCCTCGACGGTGGTCAGGGTGTCGGGCTCGAGCATCGTGTTCGCGAGGGTCGCCGCGGCCTGCAGGCTCGTCCGTGCGTCATTCGCCAAGACCATGTTGACACCTTACCTGGCCACTCCGTACCGTCATTCGTCATGAGCACTGTGACGAATGACAAGGACGTCTCGACGGCGGCGTCGCTGCGCGCGGGGCTGCTGGTGGCGGTCGTGTCGTCGGTGGCCTTCGGCCTCTCGGGGGTGCTGGCGAGCCCACTGCTGGACGCGGGGTGGAGCGCCGGGGCGCTGGTGCTCGTCCGCATCGGTGTCGCGGCGGTGTGCGTGCTCCCGCTCGGCGTCGCCGCGCTGCGCGGCCGGTGGGACCTGCTGCGCCGCAACGTCCGCGTGCTGGTCGCCTACGGCGTGCTCGCCGTGGCCGGCACGCAGTTCTGCTACTTCGCCGCGCTGTCGTACATGGAGGTGGGGCCGGCCCTGCTGATCGAGTACACGGCGCCGGCCGCCGTCGTCGTGTGGTGGTGGGTGCGTCACGGGCAGGCGCCCAGCGCGCTGACGGTCGCCGGTGCGGCGCTCGCCGCGACGGGTCTCGTGCTCGTGCTCGACGTGGCCTCGGGCGCCGAGGTGAGCGTGCCCGGCGTGCTGTGGGCACTGGGCGCGATGGTCGGGGTCGCGTCCTACTTCATCATCTCGGCCGACACCTCGAACGGGCTGCCGCCCATGGTGCTCGCCGCCGGCGGTCTCCTCGTCGGGGCGCTGGTGCTCGCCCTGCTCGGCGTGGTCGGGCTGATGAGCCTCGACGCCTCGACCGCACCGGTGTCCTACGCGGACGTGGAGGTCCCGTCCTGGCTCGCGCTCGTGGCGCTCGGCGTCGTCACGACGGCCGTCGCGTACACGACGGGCATCGTGGCGGGGCGCTGGCTCGGCTCACGACTGATGTCGTTCGTCGGACTGCTCGAGGTGGTCGCCGCGGTCGGCCTCGCCTGGCTGCTGCTCGACCAGGCCCCGCGCGCGGTGCAGCTGGTCGGTGGCCTGCTCGTTCTCGCGGGCGTCGTCGCGGTCAAGCTGGGCGAGAGGGCCCCCGTGCGGTCGTGAGGGCCCGGTCCGTCGGGTCGACCCCGATGACTCCCGGCGCCGAGCACGGTCGGTCCCTGGTGAGCCGACGACGAAGGAGACGCGCATGTTCGACCTGGGACCCGCCGCACACGAGATGACCCGGCTGGTGGCGGGCGTCCGCGACGACCAGCTCGACGCGACGACGCCCTGCCCGGACTGGACGGTGGCCGACCTGCTCGCCCACGTGCACCAGTTCACCACCGTGTTCACCCAGAACGCCCGCAGGGAGGAGGTCCGGCCCCCGCAGACGCTCGTCGCCGACTGGCGCGAGGCGATCCCGTCCCAGCTCGACGACCTCGCCCGCGCCTGGCGGGACGAGGCGGCCTGGCAGGGCCGGGTCGCGGCGGGCGGCGTCGAGATGGACGCCGCCGACAACGCCGTCGTGGCGATCGAGGAGCTGACGGTGCACGCCTGGGACCTCGCCCGCGCGACCGGGCAGGACGTCAGGTCCGACGACGCCGACCTGGACGAGGTCGACCGCTTCTTCGAGCTGTTCGGCGAGGACCCGTTCGGTCCGGCGGTCGGCGCACCCCAGGGAGCCGGCCGCCTCGAGCGCATCGTCGCGCGCGCCGGCCGCGACGCCTCGTGGGTGTCGCACTGACCTCACGCGTCGTCGTCGGCGCCGGCCCGCGGACGCAGGGGTCGGTGGGCGTCCAGAAGACCTCGGGGTGCGCGACGGGCGAGTGGCGCTGCCGACGACCCCGTCGTTTGAGCCCTCACGGGGAAGTCAGCGCGTGCCCCGCTCCAGGTCCCCTCACCGGACGAGTCAGCGGTCGGGTCTTGCGGGACACCGCCTGCTCGCGCATCTCTGGCGTGTGGCGCTCGACTGCGTGCCCTGCCGGTCACGGTCTCCGTCGGACGAGCACGGGGTGGGCGATGACGTCGCACGACGGCCGGCTGACCCCGGTGCTGCGGTCGTCCTTCTCGTCCGACGACGAGGCCATGGTCACCGATTCCATCAGCCGGACGTACGCCGACCACCGGTCCCGCTTCGCGCCCATGCGTCACGGTGCGCACTTCTCGCTTCCTCGACATCACGCCGGTCTCGCCCGCGATGCTCCGCTTCTGGCGCTCGCCGGTCACGCTGACGTCAGGGGCGCTGGCGGACACCGACTCACCCCTGAGCTCGCCGCTGGTCGCCGACGACCTCGCCCGGACGGTGTCCGCCGCCGCCCTGCGCGTCTTCCCCAGCACGACGATGACCCGACCGCACGTGCCGGGACCCGGGAGGAGCACGCCCGCCACGGTCCGACAGGCGATGGCCCACATCGACGCCCACGCCCACCGGCCCCTGCCGTCGGCAGAGATCGCGGCCGCCGCGGGCACGAGCGTCGGCGCCCTGCAGCACGGGTTCCGTCGGCACCTGGACACGACGCCGACGGGGTACCTGGGGCGGGTGCGGCTCGAACGCGCCCACGAGGAGCTGCAGCGGGCCGACCCCACCCGAGGCGACACCGTCGCCGCC
>NZ_JBMGQR010000128.1:0-5305 GCF_049059935.1 Solicola agrisoli
CAGAGTGCCGAGATTGCCGCGAATGACATGCGGTCGCCCCGAGCGAACGCCACAATCGAAACCCCGGAACAGCTGTTGTAACCAGCGACGACAGCGTGCGCGGTGCGCCTAGCCCTGGTGGATCCCAATGAGCGATCCCGCTGTGGGGTTTCAGCTCGCGCCGGGTGGCAGGTAGCGGACGTGCGTGACGCCGTCGTGTACCTCGACGACGGCTCGTACGCCGTAGACGTCGGCGATCGTCCTCGGGTCGAGGACGTCGGTCGGAGGTCCGGCGGCGACGGCACGTCCGTCGCGCAGCACCACCACCTCGTTGCAGAACATCGCCGCGAGGTTGAGGTCGTGCAGCGCGACGACGGTGGTGACCGGCGTGCGCCGGACGAGGGCGAGCAGGTCGAGCTGGTGGCTGACGTCGAGGTGGTTGGTGGGCTCGTCGAGCAGCAGCTCGGTGGGCTCCTGCGCCAGCGCCCGGGCGATCTGGACGCGCTGCCGCTCGCCGCCTGACAGCGTCCGGTACGGCCGGTCGAGACGGTCGGCGACGTCGGCGTGCTCGGCCGCGCGGCGCACCGCTGCGTCGTCTTCGGCGGTGGTGCCCGACCACGGACGGTGGTGCGGGATTCGGCCGAGCGCGACGACGTCGGAGACGAGCAGGTCCTGCTCGGTGCCGGTCTCCTGCTCGACGACGGCCACGCGCCGCGCCACCTCGCGCCGACGCAGCGACGTCAGGGGCGCGCCGTTCAGCTCGACCGCACCGCTGTCCGGGCGGCGCAGGCCGGCGAGCAGTCGCAGCAGGCTGGACTTGCCCGAGCCGTTGGGTCCGAGCAGGCCGACGGTCGAGCCCGGTGCGGGGTCGAGCGAGACGCCGTCGACGATCAGCCGTCCGCTGGCTGACCACGACACGTTGCGTGCGGAGAGCGTCATCGGCGCCTTCCCCGCCGCAGCAGGATGACGGCGAAGGCGGGCACGCCGACGAGTGCGGTGGCGACGCCGACGGGCAGCTCCTGCGGGTCGAGGACGGTGCGCGCGGTGGTGTCGACCCACACCAGGAAGATCGCGCCGGCCAGCGCGGTCGTCGGCAGCAGCCGGTGGTGGCGGGTCCCGACCAGTGCGCGGGCCGCGTGCGGCAGGACGAGTCCGACGAAGCCGATCGCGCCGGACGTGCTGACGATCACCGCCGTGATCAGCGCGGTGACGGTGAGCAGCAGTACGCGCACGACGCCGACGTCGATGCCGAGGGTGGACGCTGCGTCCTGCCCGAACGCGAACGCGTCGAGGGCCGAGGCCGTCAGCAGGCACACCACGAGCCCGAGGCCGACGACGGCCGTGCACACCGCGACGTCGGTCCAGCTCGCGCTGCTCAGCGACCCGAGCAGCCAGAACAGGACGCCGCGGGTCTGCTCGGCGTCGGCGGCGGTGAACACGATGAACGACGTCAGCGCCGAGAACAGCTGGGTGGCGGCGACGCCCGCGAGCACGACTCGGTCGGTGGTGCCGCCGGCGGCCCATGCCAGGGCGAGCACCAGCGCGAATGCGACGAGGGCGCCTGCGAACGCGCCCGTCGTGAGGCCGACGGCACCGGCGCCCACTCCGAGGACGACGACCGTGACGGCCCCGGTCGACGCGCCAGAGGAGATGCCGAGCACGAACGGGTCGGCGAGCGGGTTGCGCAGCAGCGATTGCAGGATCGCCCCGCACACCGCGAGGCCCGCGCCGCAGACCGCGGCGAGCAGCGTCCGGGGCAGGCGCAGGTCCCACACGATGCCCTGCTGGATGCGGCTCAGGTCGGTCGAGCCGAGCCCGGCCCGGTCGCCGACGACGCCGAGCACGTCGCGCACGGACATGTCGGATGGCCCGATGGTGATCGCCGTGGCGGCCGAGAGCACGAGTACGACGACGCCCGCGGCCCAGACCGCGGCCGTGGTGCCGGTGCCCCGGACCGCCGCGCCGGCCACCGTCAGCTGCCGAGACCGAGCTCGCGGATGCCTGCGGCGAGCTTCTCGGTGCCGTCGACGGTGCGGATCGAGGGGTTGAGGTCGCCGCCGGCCACCTGGACGTAGCGCTTCTCCTTCACCGCGGTCATCTCGCGCGTGACGGGGTTGGTCTCCAGGAACTTGATCTTGGCGGCCGCGGACTCCGCGGTCGGCTCTTGCGGGTGAGGTCGCCGAGCACCAGGACGTCGGGGTCGCGGTCGGCGACGGTCTCCCAGTTCACCTGCGGCCACTCCGAGGTGGTCTCGTCGAAGACGTTCGTGGCACCGAGCGCACGGGTCATGACACCGGGCGCACCGCAGCACCCGGCCAGGTACGGCGACTCGGCGTTGGCGAACCAGTAGGCGACGTCGACTCCGCTCGCGTCGATGGACTCGCTGGCGGCGGTCATCCGGGCCTCGAGGGACGCGACGAGCTCCTCGCCGCGCTCGGGGACGCCGAAGATCGTCGCCAGCTCGGTGATCTCCTCGTAGACGACGTCCATCTCGAGCCGGGACGAGCGTGCGCCGTCGTCCTCGCCGTCGTCGGTCTTGCCGCACTCGGCGGGCGACAGGTACGACGGGACGCCCAGCTTCTCCAGGTCGGCGGGCGTCGTGACGCCGCCCTCGCCGAGCGTCCCCGCGAAGGAGGCGGTGACGAGGTCGGGCTCGGTCTCGAGCACCCGCTCGTACGACGGCGCGTTGTCGGCCAGGCGGGGGATGCCATCGTTGGCCGCGGCGAGGTCGGGCAGGACGGGGTCGGTCCAGGTGGCGGTACCGACCATCCGGTCGCCCAGACCGAGCGACAGCAGGATCTCGGTCGAGCCCTGGTTCAGCGAGACGGCCCGCTGCGGAGGGGCCTCGACGACGACGTCGCGGCCGCAGTCGTCCACGGTGACCGGGAAGCCGGCGGCACCGCCCGACGCGGCGGGCTGCCCGGCGTCGTCCGAGGACGAGCCGCAGCCCGTCACGAGGACGCCGGCGAGAGCGAGGGACAGCAGGGCGGGGGTGGGGAGGCGCACGGAGGGTCCTTCGAGGTCGAGGACCCGGTCGCGTGGTCCTGCGGTGACCTCGCGACGGTGTGCCGCAAGGGCCAGCAGGTCTTCGGACTCGGGGTCGTCCGGGTCGAGACGCCTTCCCGGGCCGGTGGCCCAGTGGCTGCGGACGTGTCCGCGTGCCTCGCCCGTCGCCCACACCGCTGCGCGTCAGTCCCGGACTCTCACCGGGTTCCCTGCCCATCTCAATGGGTTGACTGGCACGCCGAACCTAGCAAACGCACAATGCCCACCGGCATGACTCCCGCAACCGGACGGTCTCGAACTGACGCCCGGTCACACTAGTTCGACGCGGATCAGCCCTACCCGCGATCGTCACCGGTGCCGCTTGCCCTAACCTCCCACGGCCGCCGGCGTTTCAGAATCGATCCCCTTCGGGACGCTGGCCGCCGTCCACGACCAGAAGGGAAGTGGCACCGGTCAGGGTTGGGCTCTGAGGTCCTATTGACGAGTTGGCTTGGGCGTTCCGAACGCGGTACACGGCGCGAGGCCCCGATCGTTTGACCCAGTAAGGTTCAAACGATTGGCTCGGTCTATCTCTGCGACGGTTCAAGAACGACGTGTGGCGAGTCCTGCGCCAATCGCGTGCTGCGGACACAGATTGGAGATGCGCGTGCCGTTGGTGTCGGTCGTGTCATGGAGCCCGACGCGGTTTCACGACGCCCTAGACGCGCGCGGGCTGTCGGCCAATGAATTGGCCACGATGGTAGGGGTTAACTCATCAACGATCCGCTCGTATCGGCGCGGCGCGACCGCTCCCAGCCCTCCGGTCCTGGTGCGGATTGCAGCAGCACTTGAGCTGCCGATCGCCGACCTCGCCCCAGCAAGCCCGCACCCGTCGCTGCATGAGTTGCGCTGGCTTGCTGGCCACACCGTTGCCTCGATCGCCGCGAAGGTCGAAGTCACCCGAGGTCAAGCAAGCGCCATCCTCGGCGGACGGGCGCCACTGAAGCAAACCGATAAGTGGGCACGTGCACTCGGGGTCAGCGAGATGGCTGTCGAAGCCGCAACCCGCAAAGTCCCCCATCGCTCCGAGGTTGGGCCACGCACGGTGGCTGACTCAGTGTCTGGGCCCCCAGACGCTTGGGCCTTGAGTGTGCGAGTCGCGTCCAGCACTCTGACAAAGCCCCTGACTCCGACGCAACTCAACGTCCTGCAGATGCTGTGCAGCGACCTGTCTACCATCAAGATGGCAGCCGAGCTCGGCGTCACCCGAAACACCCTTCGCACACACATTCGCAATGTCTACGCCCGCCTCGGACCCGAGGTGAATTCTCGTCGTGCCGCACGACGGTTCGTGCTTCGGGCCCTGTGACTCCATACCGACCGCAGGCGGCTCCCGCTGTGACAAAGGGTGCCGCCTATTCGATATTCGGCATGTTCGGCGGTCTAGGCCTGCGCCAAAGAATGCTGGACGATACTGGACCGGCGCGCCCACTGCGGTAACTTCTCCGAGGCCTGCAGCGGGACGCGTTCTGTTCATGGTGCGGGGCTATCGCTTCAGCGCGGCCGCACGGGCCATAGCCCCGACTTAGCCTCAGTGTGCCTACCTGAGAGGTGCGGGCGCCACTGACAGCGTGCGGTTGCGCGATCGGAATTCGGGGGTGCCAAACGCCCGCCGCAGGATCGGACCCGCAGCGTCGGCGCATGTCACGCGCAAGAGACAACGGTGGGGTCGGCCAACGACGGCAGATTCCTGACCGGTGGCGGACGTACGCCTGGGTCGCTCTCATCATCCTCGGCCTGGCCGCGGTGATCGTCAGTCGGATCCAGCGGGTCAATTGCCACCGGTCACGTCGCATCCGCCAGGAGATCCTCATCCGTGGGCGAAGGCTGGTTCCAACGGACAGACGACGAAGAACGGGGTGTGAAGTCGGCTCCTTCGCTGTCGGTCCGGCAGTGCTTGTAGACCTCAAGGTCAGAGCGCGTTGACGACGCCGCTGGCGATGGCCGTGAAGGCGCCCGTCCACAGCACGATCGTCACGGTCTGCCAGCCGAGCACGCGGGCTTTGGGGACGCCTGAGGCGACGAGCGCGGTGGCGGTGAACGCGTGGGCAGCGGGGCGGGGCCCAGGAGGTTGACGTCGGGCACGCCGAACCGGTCGAACGTCCGGTCGAACTTTCGTCGCCCGGCCGAGCGCGGCCTGCGCCCGCGGCCGGAGTGGTCGACGACGGCGGTGCGGGCTCGCGACCCCAGCAGCGCCAGGAGCGTCACGCGGCCACTTGGTTCACTGCTACTCGCACTCTCCTGCGCTGACGCTCGCGAGAGCACGCAGGCGACGAAGGAT
>NZ_JBMGQR010000129.1:0-4981 GCF_049059935.1 Solicola agrisoli
TCTGCTCGGCGCCGCGGTACCAGCCGTCGAAGGGCGGCATCTCCCAGACGGCGTCCTCGGCGAGCAACGAGACGATGCGGGGCACGTCGTACTCCTCGAACGCCGCGACGTACGCCGCGAGCATCCGACGGGTGCGGGCGTCGTCGACGGGCGCCGCTGCCTGGTCCAGGCCGCCCTCGAGCTTGGCGAGCTGCACCCGCGCACGCTGCAGCGTGCTGTTGACGCCGGCCACCGTCATGTCCAGCGTCTCGGCGACCTCCTTGGCCTGCCAGGCGAGCACGTCGCGCAGCACGACGACGGCGCGCTGCTGCGGCGTGAGGTGCTGCAGGGCGGCGACGAGCGCGAGCCGCACGCTCTCGCGCGAGACGGTCTGCTCGCCGGGCTCGGCGTCGGCGCGTCCCCACACCAGGTCGTCGGGCAGCGGCTCCAGCCAGGGCACCTCCTCGCGGGTGCGCAGGGCGCCGGACGGGTCGGCCGCGGGCTGGCCGAGACCGGTGGGGAGCGGGCGCCGCTGACGGCTCTCGAGCGCGTTCAGGCAGGCGTTGGTGGCGATGCGGTGCAGCCAGGTGCGGACCGACGAGCGTCCCTCGAACCCGTGGAACGCGCGCCAGGCGCGCAGGTAGGTCTCCTGGACGAGGTCCTCGGCGTCGTGCACCGAGCCCAGCATCCGGTAGCAGTGGGCGGTGATCTCGCCCCGCAGCGGCTCGGTCAGCTCGGCGAAGGACTGGTCGACGTCGATCGTGGTCATGGCCACGAAAGTAGTCCCAGCGGGCACCGGAAGAGTAGACCTGCGACCCGATGAGTTCGTCCGGGAGCGGCGGTCAGACCTCTCGACCGCCCACCGCTCGTGAGGACCTCCCGTGAACCGCATGCTCTTCGTCAACCTGCCCGTGGCCGACCTCGCCGTGGCCACCGACTTCTACACCGGCCTCGGGTTCGAGCTGAACCCGACGTTCAGCGACGCCGAGTGCTCGTGCGTGGTGGTCTCGGAGACGATCTGCGTCATGCTGCTCACGCGTGACCGGTTCGCCGACTTCGTGGTCGGCGCCGTCGGCGACGCGACCACCGCCACCACGTCCATCAACTGCCTGTCGGCATCCAGCCGCCAGGAGGTCGACGACCTGCACCACCGCGCGCTCTGCCACGGCGGCAAGCCCTGGAAGGACCTCATGCAGCAGGGCCCGATGTACGGCCACAGCTTCACCGACCCCGACGGGCACGTCTGGGAGGTCCTGCACATGGACCTCGCGGCCGCCTGACCCCGCACCACCCACCGGAGGAACCCATGTCCCGCCAGATCTTCGTCAACCTGCCCGTCTCCGACGTCCCCGCGGCCGCCTCGTTCTACGAGGGCCTCGGCTTCGGCCGCAACGAGCAGTTCTCCACCGACGACGCCGTCAGCATCGTCGTCTCGGACTCCATCACCCTCATCCTGCTCGCGCACGACTACTTCGCGACCTTCACGCCCAAGCCCGTGGGCGAGCCGCGCAAGACCGCGTCGGTCCTGGTGGCCATCTCGGCCGAGAGCCGCGCCGAGGTCGACGATCTCGCCGAGCGCGCGATGCAGACCGGGGCGAGCACCGCCAACCCGCCGCAGGACCACGGCTTCATGTACGGCCGCAGCTTCTTCGACCTCGACGGCCACCAGATCGAGCTGGTGTGGATGGACCCGGCGGGCGCCCCCCAGCAGTGACCGCTCAGCCGAGCGGCACCGCCCAGTAGGTGCTGCCGCCGACCCGCTCGTACCCGTGCGCGACGTACAGCCGGTCGGCGCCGGTCGGGCTCGCCGAGTCCACGCCCAGCGTGGTGCGGGCGAGCCCGTCCCCGGCCACCAGGCCAGCGGTCCGCTCGAGCAGGAACGACGCCAGGCCCCGTCCGCGCCAGGCCCGCGTGGTCCCGAGCAGCTCGAGGTGACCGACGCGCTCCCCCGTCGCCTCGGGGCGCACGCTCACCACGGCGTACCCGGCGACGACGCCGTCGACGTCCAGGAGCGCGCGGCTGAGGTCGGGCCGGAAGCCCTCGTTGGCCGTGGTCTCCGACGCCCACGTCAGCGGCGTCTCGGGGTGGTAGCCCCAGTGGTCCTGGAAGCTGTCGTTGTGCGCGACGCGCGTCCGCTCGACGACGTCGGCCTCGCCCAGGTCGACCTCGGTCAGACCGCCGGGCACCTCGGTCGGTCTCGGGGGGCTCGCCGTGAGGTCGCGCGACATGCTCGAGAAGAACCGTGCGTGCTCCAGGCCCGCCCGCGCCAGCAGCGCCGGTGCATCGGGGTGGCCGTCGCGCACGAAGGTGCCGGCCTCGCTCGGCACGTCGTCGGGGACGCCGCCGTCCCGACGCACCTGCCCGACCTTGACCTCGGCCCGCGCCAGCTGCCAGGCCAGCAGCGCCCGGCCCACGCCGCGACCGCGCCACACCGGGTCCACGACGCCCCCGACGAGCGCGCGCACGGCGTCCACCTGACCGTCCGGCACGTCGACCCTGACGAGGGCACGGGTCTCGCCGTCCGCGTCGAGGGCGACCAGCGTGTCCGCGGCGAGGTCGCCGCCGTGCCGGCCGAGCCAGCCCTCGAGGGTCGACCGGGTCACCGGGTGCGGGTCGCGGTCCACCTCCTGCGCACGCTGCTCCAGCGACCACCACGCGTCGAGGTCGGAGGGGTCGAGCGGGCGGAGCCTCAGGCCGTCGATCTCGGGCGTCGGGAGGGCGTGCGCGTCGTCGCGGGATGTCACGTCCGCGAGGCTACGGGCCCGGGCCGAGGTCACGCACCCGAGTTCCGACCCGCCACGGACGCACGACGGCCCCGCACCCAGGGGGTGCGGGGCCGTGCGGTGGTGCTGGTGGTGCTCAGGCCTTGGTGTCGTCGGCCGCCGTCTCGGCGTCCTCGGCAGCCTGCTCGGCCTCGGCGGCCGCGTCGACGGCCTCCTCGGCCGCGTCCTCGGCCTCGACCGGGTCGTCGGTCTTCTCGGCCACGTCGGCCGCCTCGACGGCGTCCTCCGCAGCGTCCTCGGCGACCTCGGTCGCCTCGGCGACCTCGGTGTCGGTCGTCTCGGCGTTGACGTCCTCGGCGGTGGCCGCGGCGTCGACGGCCTCGTCGGCCGCGTCCTCGGCGACGACCGCGCTGGCGGCGGTGCCCGTGGTGGCGGTCGAGGTCGGGCCGGTGGACGCGAAGTCCTTCGACTCGACGATCGAGATGACCGCCATGGGCGCGTTGTCACCCTTGCGGGGGCCGAGCTTGGTGATGCGCGTGTAGCCGCCCGGGCGGGTGGCCATGCTCGGGCCGATCTCGGTGAAGAGCGTGTGGAGCACGCTCTTGTCGCGGATGACCTTCACGACCAGACGGCGGTTGGCGACGGTGTCGACCTTGGCCTTGGTGATCAGGTGCTCGGCGTAGGGGCGCAGACGGCGCGCCTTGGCCTCGGTGGTGGTGATGCGGCCGTGCTCGAACAGGCTGGTCGCCAGATTCGCCAGGATCAGGCGCTGGTGAGCCGGGCTGCCGCCGAGGCGGGGTCCCTTGGTGGGGGTGGGCATGTCAGTCTCCTGTGTGGTCGTCCGGGCCGGTACGGCCTCAGTACTGCTCGTCCTCGGCGAAGGACTCGTCGTCGTCGCTGTAGTCGCCGAGGACGGCGGTCGGGTCGAAGCCGGCCGGGCTGTCCTTGAGCGAGAGGCCCATCTCGACGAGCTTCGCCTTGACCTCGTCGATGGACTTGGAACCGAAGTTCCGGATGTCGAGCAGGTCCTGCTCGCTGCGCGAGATGAGCTCACCCACGGTGTGGATGCCCTCGCGCTTGAGGCAGTTGTAGGAACGCACGGTCAGCTGCAGGTCCTCGACCGGGAGGGCGAGGTCGGCGGCGAGCTGCTCGTCGACGGGCGAGGGACCGATGTCGATGCCCTCGGCCTCGACGTTGAGCTCGCGCGCCAGGCCGAAGAGCTCGACCAGGGTCGACCCGGCCGACGCGATCGCGTCGCGCGGCTTGATCGAGCGCTTGGTCTCGACGTCGATGATCAGCTTGTCGAAGTCGGTGCGCTGCTCGACTCGCGTGGCCTCGACCTTGTAGGTCACCTTGAGGACCGGCGAGTAGATCGAGTCGACGGGCATGCGCCCGATCTCCTCGTCGCCCAGCTTGTTCTGCACCGCGGAGACGTAGCCGCGGCCACGCTCGACGACGAGCTCGAGCTCGATCTTGCCCTTGTCGTTCAGCGTCGCGACCTTGAGCTCGGGGTTGTGCACCTCGACGCCGGCCGGGGGCGCGATGTCCGCGGCGGTGACGTCGCCGGGGCCCTGCTTGCGCAGGTACATGACGACGGGCTCGTCGTGCTCGGAGGAGACGACGAGGTCCTTGAGGTTCAGGATCACCTCGGTGACGTCCTCGGTGGCACCGGTGATGGTCGAGAACTCGTGCAGCACGCCGTCGATCTTGAGCGACGTCACGGACGCGCCGGGGATCGACGAGAGCAGCGTGCGGCGGAGCGAGTTGCCGAGGGTGTAGCCGAATCCGGGCTCGAGGGGCTCGATGACGAACCGCGAGCGGTACTCGTCGACGACTTCCTCGGACAGCTGCGGGCGCTGGGCGATGAGCATGTGCGTTCCTTTCCGGGCCGACCGCTATATGACGGACCGGGTCTGCAGGATGGGATGGTGACGGCCCGCGGGTGCGGGCCGGCGATCAGATCTTGGAGTAGAACTCCACGATGAGCTGCTCCTGGATGGGCACCTCGATCTGCTCGCGGACGGGCTTGTCGTGCACGAGGATCCGCATGCGGTCCGCGGCGGCGTCGAGCCAGCCGGGGACGATGCGCTCGCCGTGGGTCTCACGGGCGACGATGAACGGCGTCATCTCGTGCGACTTGGCGCGCACGTCGATGATGTCGTGACGATCCACCTGGTACGACGGGATGTTCACCTTGTGGCCGTTGACCACGAAGTGACCGTGCGTGACGAGCTGGCGGGCGTGGCGACGCGTGCGGGCGAACCCGGCGCGGTAGACCA
>NZ_JBMGQR010000130.1:0-4970 GCF_049059935.1 Solicola agrisoli
GTTGACCACGAAGTGACCGTGCGTGACGAGCTGGCGGGCGTGGCGACGCGTGCGGGCGAACCCGGCGCGGTAGACCACGTTGTCGAGGCGACGCTCCAGCATCTCGAGGAGGTTGTCACCGGTCTTGCCGGGGCGACGGCTCGCCTCCTCGTAGTACTTGCGGAACTGCTTCTCGAGCACGCCGTACGTGTAGCGCGCCTTCTGCTTCTCCAGCAGCTGGTTGCGGTACTCGCTCTCCTTGACGCGACCGCGACCGTGCATGCCGGGGGGGTACGGGCGACGCTCGAACGCTGCGTCGCCGCCGACCAGGTCGACGCCGAGACGACGCGACTTCTTGGTCAGGGGTCCGGTGTAACGGGCCATGTCTGGCTACTCCTTCGACTCTCGGGCGATCAGACGCGGCGGCGCTTGGGCGGCCGGCATCCGTTGTGGGGGCTGGGGGTGACGTCCTGGATGGTGCCGACCTCGAGGCCGACCGCTCCCAGGGACCGGATCGCCGTCTCGCGGCCCGAACCGGGGCCCTTGACGAAGACGTCGATCTTCTTCATCCCGTGCTCCATCGCCCGGCGTCCGGCGGCCTCGGCGGCCATCTGCGCGGCGAAGGGGGTGGACTTGCGCGAGCCCTTGAAGCCGACCGTTCCGGCCGAGGCCCACGAGATCACCGCACCGGTGGGGTCGGTGATCGTGACGATGGTGTTGTTGAACGTGCTCTTGATGTGAGCCTCGCCGGCGGCGACGTTCTTCTTCTCCTTGCGGCGCACCTTCTTGGCGCCTGCGGGTGTACGACCCTTGGGAGGCATCAGCGACCCACCTTCTTCTTGCCGGCAACGGTGCGCTTGGGACCCTTGCGGGTACGCGCGTTGGTCTTGGTGCGCTGTCCGCGCACGGGCAGGCCGGCGCGGTGGCGACGACCCTGGTAGCTGCCGATCTCGACCTTGCGGCGGATGTCGGCGGCGACCTCGCGTCGCAGGTCACCCTCGGTCTGGTAGTTCGCGTCGATGTGGTCGCGGAGCGCGACCAGGTGGTCGTCGGTCAGCTCGTGGACGCGGAGGTCCGGGCTGATGCCGGTCGCCTGCAGCGACTGCTGCGCGCGGGTCCGGCCGACGCCGAAGATGTAGGTCAGTGCGATCTCCACGCGCTTGTCGCGTGGCAGATCGACACCCATGAGGCGTGCCATCTGGCTGTGTCCTTTGCTTGGCGGAGGTGTGTGGCGTGTCGCGCCCCTGCTGCTGCAGGGCCCTGGCCTCCGGTCCGGGGGTGACACCGACGGCTGGCGCCGGTGAGCGATCACGTTCTCTTCGGTGGAGCTGAAGTCTGGAGGTGCTGCGTCAGCCCTGGCGCTGCTTGTGGCGCGGGTTGTCGCAGATCACCATGACGCGGCCGTGGCGACGGATCACCTTGCACTTGTCACAGATCTTCTTGACGCTCGGCTGGACCTTCATCGAGCTCTCTTCATCGTGGGTGGACGGCTGGGTGGGTGCTGCGCCGGCTACTTGTACCGGTAGACGATGCGACCGCGGGTCAGGTCGTACGGCGACAGCTCGACCACGACGCGGTCCTCGGGGAGGATCCGGATGTAGTGCTGTCGCATCTTGCCGCTGATGTGGGCCAAGACCTTGTGACCGTTGGTGAGCTCCACGCGGAACATCGCGTTCGGCAGAGCCTCCACCACCGAGCCTTCGATCTCGATGACGCCTTCCTTCTTCGGCATGTCCTGTGCAATCTCCTCGTGTCGTCGTCGCGGCCCGATCGGCCGGCACGCATGTCCCACCCCCGGATCCATGAGAATCAGGTGGCAGCCGCGGGGCATGCGAAGAGGGCCGGATAGACCGACTCCTCAGTCTACGACGAGGCCCCCCAGGGGCCAAATCGTCGTCAGTCGTCCGCCGGGCCGCCGTACGGCACGCCCAGGGCGGCCAGCTGCTCGCGTCCGCCGTCCAGCGCGGTGAGCACCCACGCACCGTCGGGGGTGAGGGTGAAGGTGTGCTCGAAGTGGGCGGCCCACGCGCCGTCCTGGGTGACGACGGTCCAGTCGTCCTCGAGCGTCAGGGTGTCGATGCCGCCGGCGGTGATCATGGGCTCGACGGCGAGCACCAGGCCGCGGACGAGCTTGGGGCCGCGTCCGGGGCGTCCGTAGTTGGGGACGTTGGGCGGCATGTGCATCGCGGTGCCGATGCCGTGGCCGACGTAGTCCTCGAGCACGCCGTAGACGGCGCCGTCGGCGACCGCCCGGCTCTCGACGTGCGACTCGACCGCGTGCCCAATGTCGGTGACCCGTCCGCCCAGCCTGGCGGCGGCCAGGCCCCGCCACAGCGACTCCTGCGTGGTCTGCAGGAGGCGCTGCACAGCGTCGGGCACCTCGCCGATCGCGACGGTGACCGCGGCGTCACCGTGCCAGCCGTCGACGATCGCGCCGCAGTCGATCGAGACGACGTCGCCGTCGGCCAGCACCCGGTCGCCGGGGATGCCGTGGACGACCTCGTCGTTGACCGACGTGCAGATGACCCCGGGGAAGCCGTGGTAGCCCTTGAAGTTCGACGTGGCGCCGCTGTCGAGGATGTGCTCCTCGGCGATCCGGTCGAGGTCGCCGGTGGTCATGCCCGGTCGCACCGACGCGGTGAGCAGCTCCAGCGTGCGCCCCACGACCAGCCCGGCCTGCCGCATGACGGCGACCTGCTCGGGCGTCTTGATCTCCAGGCCGCGGTCGCGCAGACCCATGCGGCTCAGGCGTCCGGGAGGGCGGCGATGATGCGCTTGGCGACCTCGTCGACCTCGCCCATGCCGTCGACCTCGACGAGCAGCCCGCGGTCGCGGTAGACCTCGAGCAGCGGTGCGGTCTGGTCGGTGAAGACCTGCTGGCGGTGACGGATGACCTCTTCGGTGTCGTCGCTGCGCCCGCTGGTCTCGGCGCGCTTGAGCAGCCGCGCGACGAGCTCGTCCTCGTCGGCCACGAGCACCACGACGACGTCCAGGCTGGCGTCGACCTCGGCCAGGATCTTGTCGAGGGTGTCGACCTGGTCGACCGTGCGCGGGTACCCGTCGAGCAGGAAGCCCTCGAGGGCGTCGTCCTGCTGCAGGCGGTCGCGCACCATCGCGTTGGTGACCTCGTCGGGCACGTACTCCCCCGCGTCCATGTAGGACTTCGCGGTCGTGCCGAGCTCGGTGCCCTCGGCGACGTTGGCGCGGAAGATGTCGCCGGTGGAGATCTGGGGGATCCCGAGCCTGCCGGTCAGCGTCTCGGCCTGCGTGCCCTTGCCCGCTCCCGGCGGACCCATGAAGAGGAGTCGCATGTCAGCGCAGGAACCCTTCGTAGTTGCGTTGCTGGAGCTGGCTCTCGATCTGCTTCACGGTGTCGAGGCCGACGCCCACGATGATGAGGATCGTCGTGCCGCCGAACGGGAAGTTCTGGTTGGCCTGGATCAGCACGAACGCCACGAGCGGGATCAGCGAGATCAGGCCGAGGTACAGCGCACCGGGGAGCGTGATGCGCGAGAGCACGTAGCCGAGGTAGTCCTCGGTGGGCTTGCCGGCGCGGATGCCCGGGATGAAGCCGCCGTACTTCTTCATGTTGTCGGCGACCTCGGTCGGGTTGAAGGTGATCGCCACGTAGAAGTACGTGAAGAACACGATCAGGGCGAAGAAGGTCGCCATGTAGAGCGGGTGGTCGCCCTGGACGAAGTTGTCCTGGATCCACCCGGCCCACGGGGCCGACGGGTTGAACTGCGCCGCGAGGGCCGGCAGGTAGAGCAGGCTCGAGGCGAAGATGACCGGGATGATGCCGGCCTGGTTGACCTTGAGCGGGATGTACGTGGACGAGCCGCCGAACATCCGCCGTCCGACCATGCGCCGGGCGTACTGCACCGGGATGCGCCGCTGCGCCTGCTCGATGAAGATCACCGCGGCGACCACGGCCAGACCGATGAGCAGCACGATGACGAAGGTGTTCCAGCCGCGCTGCTGCTTGATCAGCCACATCGCGCCGGGGAACGTGGCGACGACCTGCGTGAAGATCAGGATCGACATGCCGTTGCCGACGCCGCGGTCGGTGATCAGCTCGCCGAACC
Source organism: Solicola agrisoli (assembly GCF_049059935.1). Classification (NCBI taxonomy): domain Bacteria; kingdom Bacillati; phylum Actinomycetota; class Actinomycetes; order Propionibacteriales; family Nocardioidaceae; genus Solicola; species Solicola agrisoli. The sequence continues at coordinate 4,065 of NZ_JBMGQR010000130.1, forward strand.
ACATGATCATCGCGGTGCCGGCCACCATCGTCACGACGATGAGCAGGAACTGCGCGATGGAGTCCTCGTCGTACATCAGCGACTGGTTGCACGCGCCGCCGAAGAGCTGGCGGCTGCGGGCGAGCGCCACGATGCCGGTGCCCTGGAGGACCGCGAGGCCCAGCGTCAGGTACCGGGTGTACTGGGTGATCTTGGTCTGGCCGGCCTGGCCCTCCTTCTTGAGGGCCTCCAGGCGCGGGATCACCACGGTCAGCAGCTGCAGGATGATGCTCGCCGTGATGTACGGCATGATCCCGAGCGCGAACACGGTGAGCTGCAGCAGGGCACCGCCGGAGAAGACGTTGATCAGGGAGAACAGCGAGCTGTTCTCACCGGACTGCGCCTGCGCGATGCAGGACTGCACGTTCTCGACGTTGATGCCCGGCGCCGGCATGGTGGAGCCGAACCGGAACAGGACGATGATGCCCAGGACGAACAGCATCTTGCGACGCAGGTCCGGCGTCCTGAACGCGTTGACGAAGGCGCCTAGCACCTGTCCTCCTCGGCGGCCCCGCCTGGCGGGGGCGTGTCGTGCAGGGTCCGTCCGCTGGTGGACGTCCCCCGCCGGGTGTCTGGCACGGTCCGGGAGTGACCCGGCCCATACGCGAGCATGGCGACTCTAACAGCCACCCGTGAGGGGGCTGAGAGAGACCGCCATGCTGCGTGGGGTCCGGTCACGTCGGACCGTGGTCTGCGATCAGAGCTCGGTGGCGGTTCCGCCGGCGGCCTCGATCTTGGTGCGGGCCGACGCCGAGAACTTGTGCGCGGTGACCTGGACCTTGACGGACAGGTCGCCGTCGCCGAGCACCTTGACCGGCAGCCCGGAGCGCACGGCGCCCTTGGCGACCAGGGTGTCGACGTCGATGT
>NZ_JBMGQR010000131.1:0-4806 GCF_049059935.1 Solicola agrisoli
CTGGTCGGCGTCCAGGCCCTTCGCCTTCTCGAGGAACCGGGGGTTGGAGCCGGGCACGGCGAGGCAGGAGCGGCGCGGACGGAGCGTCTTGGGGTCGTCGGACATGCCCGTCACCCTAGGGCGGCCAAAATGTTAACGGCCAGTAACTATGACGCGCGCCACTCAGACGGCGTCGACCGCCACCTCGTCGACCGACGGCGGGCGGCGCGTGATGACCACGACCAGCCCGCCGAGGATCAGCAGCAGACCGAGCCAGACGCCGGCGGGCGGGGCCTGGCCGAGGAACGCGGCGGCGAGCAGCGCGGCGCCGGGCACCTCGAGCAGCAGCACCAGCGAGACCACCTGCGGGCTCATCACGGCGAGCAGGTGGTTGAAGACCGAGTGGCCGAGCAGCTGCGCGCACACCGTGACGGCGAGGATGCCCACCCACGTCGAGGCACCGAACGCCACCAGCTCGTCGCCCGCGAGGAGCGAGGCCACGAGCAGGAGCGCCGCGCAGACGCCGTAGCAGAGCAGCGTGTACACGGTCGTGCTGAGACGACGCCGCGCCCGCCCGCCGCTGATCGTGTAGACGGCGGCGAACAGGCCGCCGACGAGCGCGAGCAGGTCGCCGGTGAGCGCGCGGGCCGACAGCTGCAGGTCGACCCCCGAGATCACCAGGACGCCGAGGAACGAGACGCCGAGACCGACCAGCACGCCGCGCTGGACGGACGCGCCGCCCGTCACGCGCTCGACGAGGGCGACCCAGCCGACCTGGGTGCAGACCAGCGCGGTCGCGGCGGCGACGGACGTCAGCTTGAGCGCGGTGACCCAGGTGGCGAAGTGGCCGGCAAGCATCACGCCGGAGAACACGCACAGGCGCACGTCGGCACCGGTGAGCGCGCGGAGCTCGTGCCTGCGGGTGGTGGCCGCGACGGGGGCGAGGCCGCCGACGGCGAGGGCGTTGCGCCAGAAGGCGATGGCCAGCGCGGGCGCCTGCGTGCCGGCCATCAGCGGGCCGGAGGCCGAGACGCCGAGCACGCCGACGAGGGCCAGGAGCGCGTTCACCGCGACAGTCTGTCGCAGGGGCTCACCCCAGGAGCAGGCGGAGCCCGAGCAGCGCCATCGTCGCCGCGACGAGGCCGTCGAGGACGCGCCACGCGCCGGGGCGGCGGAGCACGGGGGCGACGAGCCGCGCGCCCAGTCCGAGCGCGACGAACCACAGCAGGCTCGCGACGACGGCGCCCGCGCCGAACCACCACCGCCCGTCGCCGCGCGTCGCCGACACCGAGCCCAGCAGCACCACGGTGTCGAGGTACACGTGCGGGTTGAGCCAGGTGAGCGCGAGCGCGGTGCCGACCGCGACACGCCGGGTGCCCGCACCCCCGGTGGTCGGCGTGAGCGCACCGGGACGCAGGGCCCGCCGCGCGGCGACGACCGCGTACCCCAGCAGGAACGCCGCTCCCCCGAACCGGGCGACGTCGAGCGCGACGGGGTGCGCGGTGACGAGCGACCCGAGGCCGGCGACGCCCGCCGTCACCAGCACCGCGTCGGACAGCGCGCACACCGCCACCACCGGCAGCACGTGCCGCCTCGTCAGACCCTGGCGCAGGACGAACGCGTTCTGCGCGCCGATCGCCACGATGAGCGCCAGCCCGGTCAGCAGCCCTGCTGCGAGGTCGTCCACGTCGTCGAACCTAGGGGTGGCCGCTGGTGAAGTACAGATCATGATCCTGCACATGCATTAACGTGGCTTCATGCACGTCGATCCGGCCCGCCTGGACGCCCTGGCCGCCGTCGTCCGCACGGGGACGTTCGACGCCGCCGCCCGCGAGCTGCACGTGACGCCGTCGGCGGTGAGCCAGCGCGTCAAGGCGCTCGAGGGCAGCGTCGGCCAGGTGCTCGTCAGCCGCGCCAAGCCGTGCACGCCGACCGCCGCCGGCGAGGCGCTCGTGCGGCTCGCGGGCCAGGTGGACCTGCTCAGCCGGGACGCCGTCGCCGCCCTCGCCGGCGACGCCGCCCGTCCGCAGGCGGTGACGGTGGTCGTCAACGCCGACTCGCTGTCCACCTGGTTCGTCGGCGCCCTGGCGATGCTGCGCGACTCGCCCACGCGGTTCTGGGTGGAGCAGGAGGACGAGGCGCACTCGGCCGCCCTGCTGCGCGACGGCACCGCGACCGCCGCCGTCACCTCGGACTCCCGGGCCGTGCAGGGCTGCCGGGTGGAGCCGCTCGGCGCGCTGCGCTACGTGGCGGTGGCCTCGCCGGACGTGGTGGCCTCGCACCTGCGCGGACGCCCGCTCGCCCGCGCCCTGCCGGTCGCGCCGCGCGTCGAGTTCAACGCCAAGGACTCCCTGCAGGAGCTGTTCCTGGACCGGCTCGGCGCCGACCCGGCCCGCGACCGCGGCCTGTGGCACCGCGTGCCGTCCTCGTCGGGGATCATCGACGCGATCCGCGCCGGCCTCGGCTGGGGCATGGCCCCGCAGGTGGCCGTCGCCGCCGACCTCGCCTCCGGCGGGCTCGTCCGCGTCGCCCCGCGCCACCGCCTCGACGTCCCGCTGTTCTGGCAGCACTGGCGCGTCCGCTCCCCCACCCTCGACGCCCTCACCCACGCCGTCCGCACCGCCGCCTCCACCTCCCTCGTCCCCCCACCCCCCTGACCCGCCACGCCGACGCGCCCCCTGACCGCCGAGTGGCGCAAATTCGGGGTCGACACGCCCGGCACGGCCCGAACTTGCGCCACTCGCGCACGGTTCTGCGCCACTCGGCGGGTGGAGGACGGCGGCGGACGCCCCGCTGTCCTCGTTGCCGGGTCGGCACCGACGCGGCGGGCTCGCCGGACGTCGACCACCTCGCGCGCCGCACCTCGCGCCACGCACCTCGTCGAGTGGCGCAGAACCCGACCCGAGTGGCGCAAGATCGGGCCGTCGACGGCGTGTCGACCCCGAACTTGCGCCACTCGGCGTGCGGGGGCGGGAGGGGCGGAGGGAGGGCTAGAGGACGGCGGCCTCGAGGTCGGAGAGGGAGTCCTCGAGGTGGCCGAGGAGGTGCTGGAGGTGGGGGACGCTCTGGCGGCAGCCGACGATGCCGAAGTCGAGGAACCCCGCCCGGCTGGTGAGGGTGATGTTGAGGGCCTGGCCGTCGAGGACGATCGACGCCGGGTAGACGCCGTCGAGGCGGGCGCCGTCGAAGTAGCGCGTCTCCTGCGGGCCGGGGACGTTGGAGATGATCAGGTTGAAAGGCGGCGGCGTCGAGCGGACGAAGCCGGGCACCGACGTGAGGCCCAGCGGCGCGATGACGAGCGCTGACAGCGCCAGGATCTGCAGGGGCGACAGGCCCGAGAGGTTCTGCTTGGCGTGCACCACCGACTCGTGGATGGTGGCGAGGCGCACCGCGGGGTCGGCCTGGTCGGTGGCCAGGCTGACGACGATCGCCCCCACCGCGTTGCCGCCCGCCTCGGCCTCGCCCTCGCGCAGCTTCAGCGACACCGGCACCATCGCGGTCAGCGGCGCGTCGGGAAGCGCCATCTGCTCCACCAGGTACTCGCGCAGCGCGCCTCCGCACATCGCGAGCACCACGTCGTTGAGCGTCACGCCCGACGCCGTCGCGACGGCGCGCACGCGCTCGATCGACCAGGACTGCGCGGCGAACCGGCGCGCGCCCCCGACCCGCTTGTTGAGGATCGTGCGGGGCGCGGCGAACGGCACCGCGAGGTCGCGCTCGCGGACGGCCTGGTTGGCGATCCTGGCCAGGGCCGGGGTGACGCCGGCGAACTGCCCGGCCAGCGACACGCCGCCACGGGCCGCCCCGAGCAGCGACCCGACGAGCCCCGCACCGTCGCCGCCCACCTCGACCTCGGTCTCGGGCGCCACCCGCGGACGGGGACGCCGCGGCGTCCACGGGGCGGGGCAGTCGCGGGCGTCGGGGTCGGTCGACAGCGACCGCTCCAGCGTGCGCAGCGCGGACACCCCGTCCATCACCGAGTGGTGGATCTTGGAGTAGATCGCGAACCGGCGGTCGTCGAGCCCCTCCACGAGGTGCATCTCCCACAGCGGCCGGTACCGGTCGAGCAGGCTGCTGTGCCAGCGCGACGTCAGCTGCAGCAGCTCGCGGATCCGTCCCGGGCCGGGGACGGCCGAGTGCCGCACGTGGTAGTCGAAGTCGACGGTCTCGTCCTCGGTCCACCACAGCGTGCCGAGCACGTCGACGGGCTTGGCCGGCCGCTTGCGGAACGCGACGTCGACGTCCTGCGACGCGGTGAGCCGGTCGAAGATCTGCCGGACGTACTCGGGGCCCGACCCCTCGGGCGGCACGAACAGCTGGAGGCCGCCCACGTGCATCGGGTGCTCGCGCGACTCGGCGAAGAGGTACATCGAGTCGGTCGGCGGCATGTAGGACAACGGGGCTCCCCAGCGAAGTAGGTGTGACGCAGGTAACGTAACCGGCTGTGACGTATCACGTAACCGCAACGTCACCTCTCCTGCTCGGGAGGTTCACATGAACCCACGCAAGGTCACCACCGCCATCATGCCCGTCGTGCGGGCAGGAGCCAGCTGGCAGTCCCAGGCGCTCGCCCTCGGGCTGCGCACCGCGGTCAAGCCGATGCTCCACGTCTGGAGCTACGTGCCCGGCCTCACCTGGCCGTCGCAGTCGCTCGACCTGCTGTCGCGCCACCTCCCCGTGCCCGAGGGCACGACGGTGCGCAGGCTCGCGCTGCCCGAGTGCCCGGCCGAGTGGGTCGAGCACGAGGACGCGGCGCCCGACCGCGCGATCCTCTACCTACACGGCGGCGCCTTCCTGTGCTGCGGCCTGAACTCCCACCGCCGCCTG
>NZ_JBMGQR010000132.1:0-4702 GCF_049059935.1 Solicola agrisoli
CCGCGGTCGAGAGCGCCCTGGCCGACGGTGACCTGACGGTCTACGCGGGCCTGTCGGCCGACGACGCGACGCAGCTCGCGGCACGGTGGAACCGAGTCGCGGCGCAGGTGTCGGCACACGCCACCGCGTCAACTCGGGCCGTCCACCACTCCGGTGCGGCGGAGAAGGCCGGTGCGACGTCGACCGGGTCGCTGCTGGCGAGCCAGTTCGGTGGCGACCGCCACGCCGCGGCCCGCGACGTCCACCTGGGCGAGGACCTCGAGACGGCGAGCACCACCGAGACCGCCCTCGCCAAGGGTCAGGTGACCAAGGAGCAGGCCCGTCTGATCGCCCGCACCGTCACCCGGCTCCCCGACGACGTGCCCGCTGCCACCCGCCAGAAGTGCGAGCAGGCCCTCATCGACGACGCCAGGACGCTGACCATGCGGGACCTGCGACGCCGGGCCGACCGGATCACCGACGTCTTCAAACCCGCCTCTGAGGTCGACGCCGACGAGGGCCAGATCGTCCGCGACCGCGAACGCGACGCATACGCCCGGTCGGAGTTCTGGATGCAGGACCAGACCGACGGCACCTGGACCGGAGGATTCCGCCTCCCCGAGGCCCAGGCCTGGATGCTCAAGCACGCCCTCGACCGCTTCACCGCGCCCCGCCGCCGTCACCTCGACCACGGCCAAGCTCAAGAGGACTTGAGCTACTCCCAGCGCCAGGGCCGGGCGTTCACCTCACTGGTCGAGCACCTGCCCACCGACGGGCTCCCCGACGCCGGCGGCAGTGGACTCGTCGTGACGGTCAACGTCGACCTCGACACGCTGACGACCGGCACCGGAGTCGGCACCACCTCGACCGGGCAGCGCATGTCCGCCGGGGAGATCCGCCGGGCCGCCTGCCGCGCCGGGATCATCCCCCAGGTCCTCGGCGGTGCGTCGCTCCCGCTCGACCTCGGACGCACCCAGCGGTTGTTCAACCGGGCCCAAAGGATCGCCCTGGCCCACCGCGACGGCGGCTGCGCGTTCCCCGACTGCGACCGACCACCGTCCTGGACCGAGGCCCACCACGCACGCGAACCCTGGTCACACGGCGGCAGCACGGATCTGGACGACGGCGTCCTGCTCTGCCCGTTCCACCATCGCACCGTCCACGACGACGGCTGGACCATCACCTTCGACACCGACGACCGCAGACCGGCGTTCGTCCCACCCGCCCGACTCGACCCGTACCGACGACCCCGCACCGGCACGCGGTACCGGCCACGGCGCGACTGAGGTCAGAGGTCCCGCACCAGGTCCAACACGCGTCCGGGTCCGTCGTGCATGACGTTGTGCCTCGTGTCCCACGCGACGTGCTCGACCTCGGGATCGGCGACCGCGCGGTCGATCGACGTGCGCATCGGGGTGGGGGTGGCCCATCCGGTGGCCTCGACGTACAGCTTGCGAGGCACCCGTCGCCAGGCGCCGTCGAGTCGCAGCGACTGCAGCAGCGTGCCGACCGGGTGGGGTCGGGCGCGCTCGTCGAAGAACGCCAGCGGGTCCACGGCGTCACCGAGACGACGGGCGTCCTCGACGAACCACTCGCGCTCGTCGTCGTTGGTCAGCGACCACGACGAGTCGCCGTCCTCGGGGAGGAAGGCGTCGAGGTAGACCAGGCAGCGGACGGCGTCGGGCCGTGCGTCGGCGGCGCCGGTGATGAGCAGGCCGGCGTAGCTGTGGCCCACCAGGACCACCTCTCCGGGCGCCGCTCCGAGCGCGTCGATCGCCGCCACCACGTCGGCGACGTGGGTGTCGAGGACGATGCGACGGTCTGTGCGGGGCTCGTCCTCCAGGCCGGTGGGGGTGACGGCGACGGCACGGTGGCCCAGTCGCTCCAGCTCCTGCACCAGCGGTGCGTACCACCAGCCGCCGTGGTTCATCCCGGGCACGAGCACGTAGTCGGTCATCGGTCGGTCCTCTCGTCGGTCGATCGGGTGGCCATCTGGGCGACGGCCAGACAGGCGGCGGCCATCAGGACCGCCAGCACGACCCACCCCACTGGGGCGGCGTCGAGCACGAGTGGGAGCGCGAGGAGCGGGCCGAGCACGCGGGCCACGGTTGCCGACATCGAGAACGCCGACTGGTACCGACCCTCGGCCGCGGCGGGCACGTCACCCAGGGCGACGGCCCACGTCGCCGCTCCGCCGGCCACCTCCCCGGCGGTGAGCACGGCGACGGCGACGGCCACGGCCGCCGCCGCGTCGACCGGGGTCTCGATCGCGGCCGTCAGCGCGAGCAGGACGCCGGCGGTCACGAACGCCCCGGCGGCGAGGACCGCCGACCGGACCGTGCCGCGTGCATCCACGAGCCGCGTGGTCCAGGAACGCTGCGCGGCGATGACCAGGACCGTGTTGAGCGCCAGGGCCATCCCGGCGGCCCAGGTCGGCGCGGTCGTGTGCCCGAGCACCCACACCGGCAGCAGCACCGACAGGATCGGCATCGTCAGCTGGACGACGGACGCGAGCGCGGCGCCCGTCGCGAACCGTCGGTCGCGCAGCACCAGCAGCAGCCCGCCGTCGTCGAGGCGTCGCGAGGGACCGACGTCGTGTGCGTCCGGCACCCCGAGCACGGTCACAGCGGCCAGCAGGCTGACCGCGGCGGCCACACCGTAGGCGCCACGGACCCCCGGGTCCGACGCGGTCGCCACGAGCACCGCACCCAGCACGGTCCCCGCACCCAGGCCGGCGTTGAGCAGGGTGTGCATGGTGGCGCGGACACCGAGCCGCTCCGACGACGCGACCCCGGCGACGGCCAGCGCCTGGCGGGCGGACCCCGCCGCCGCCTGCGCCACCACGAACAGCGTCGCTGCGACGGCGAACCAGGTGCCCGACCCCGCGAGCGCGTAGCCCAGGAGCGCGAGGGAGGAGAGCCCGCCGCCCCAGGCCGCCGCGCGTCGAGGCCCGATCGCGTCGGTCAGGCGCCCGAGCGGCATCGCGACCAGGAGCGCGACCACGGCGGCGGCGGCGAGCACCCGTCCGGTCGTGGTGGGGGCGAGCGCCAGCTGGACGGTGGCGTGCACCACCACGGACGAGAGCACGACCCCGTCGACCACCGCCGCGACGAGCTGCACCGCGCCCAGTCGTCGTCCAGGGGCCGGCAGCGGTGAGGTCAGCTGCGGTGCAGGATCGGTGGTGGTGGTCATCGTGGGCTCCCGGTGTGGTCGGACGTCCAGTCTCGAACCGGCTCAACCCAGCAGTCCAACAGATGATGGTGATGGTCACTATCATCAGCGCTCATGGAGATCCACCAGCTGCGCTACGCCGTCGCCATCGCCGACGAGGGCTCCTTCACAGCCGCTGCGGCGGCGATGCACGTCAGCCAGTCGGGCGTGAGCGCACAGGTGGGCCGCCTCGAGCGCGAGCTGGGCGTCACCCTGTTCGACCGCGGCCCCCGCTCGGTCCGGCCCACGGAGTCGGGCACGCTGCTCGTCGAGCGCATGCGGACGGTCCTGGCCGCGCTCGCCGACGTCCACGCCACGGCGGGCGAGGTGCTCGGCCTGCTGCGCGGCACCGTCCGCGTCGGAGCCGTCGCCGGGCTCGGCTGGGCGCCGTTCCTCGACGCGCTCGAGCACGTGCACTCCGCCCACCCCGGCCTCGACCTCTCCCTGCGCGAGGGCGTCTCGTCGGCCGTCCAGGAGGAGGTCGCCGACGGACGGCTGGACGTCGCGGTCGTGTCCTGGTCCGGGGAGCCGCTGGCCGGCCTCGCGTCGTGGGTGGCCGTGCACGAGCGCGTCGCCGTGGTGGTCGGACGCCACCACCCGTGGGCGTCCCGGACGTCGGTGCTGCCGGCCGACCTGCTCGACGCGGAGGTCGTGTGCACCAGTCGCGGCACCGGGATGCGGGCCGCGTACGACGCGTTGATGCGCGCCGAGGGCCTCCCCACTCCCGTGACGTGGGAGGTGACGCTGCCGACCACCGCACGGGCACTGGTCGCCCGGGGCCTCGGCGTGGGCGTGCTGACGACCTCGCACGCCGACCTCGACGACGACCTCGTGCGCGTCGAGATCCGCTCCGACCACACCGAGTCGATGCTGGGGGTGGTCTGGCGGCCGCGACCCGATCCCTCGCCGGCCGCCGCCGCGGTGCTGTCGGCCCTGCGGCGCCACCTCGGGCCTGACGGCCCCTGACATCCGTTCAGCGCTTGATGGATACATCGAAGGCTGTATCGTGCGTGGGGTGCAGCTCTCGACCTCCACCGGCGCCCTCGCGCGGTTCGGGCACGCCCTGTCCGACCCGACCCGCGCCCGGGTGCTCCTCGCCCTGCGGGACGCGCCGTCCTACCCGGCCGACCTCGCCGAGTCCCTGGGCGTGTCCCGTCAGGCCATGTCGAACCACCTGGCGTGCCTGCGCGGCTGCGGGCTCGTCGTGACGATCCCCGAGGGACGTCGCACCCGCTACGAGCTCGCCGACGCCCGCATCGGCGTCGCACTGGAGAGCCTGGTCGACCTCGTCCTGGTGGTCGACCCCGCGTGCACCTGCGTCGACGAGGACGAGCCCGTCCCGTCGGGAGCGACGTCGTGAGCGCGGCGCCGCAGCGGCTCGACCCCGGGGCCGACCGGCGAGCGGTGCTGTCGCGGCGCATCCGGCTGCTCGTCGCCGCCACGATCGCCTACAACGTGGCCGAGGCGGTCGTCGCGCTGACGGCGGGCGCTCAGGCGTCCTCGACGGCGCTCG
>NZ_JBMGQR010000133.1:0-4605 GCF_049059935.1 Solicola agrisoli
GCTCGACGTCGCGCAGCTCGACCTGACGGTGGCCGCCACCGAGGACGCCTCGATGGTGGGGATGGGCTGGATGCAGGAGCACCACGCCTACCTCGACCTGATGGTGCGCCTGGCCGGGCCGCTCGCCGAGTCGTTCGACCTGGTGCACAACCACAGCCTCCACCACCTGCCGGTGGCCATGGCCCGGACGATCCCGATGCCCATGCTCACCACGCTGCACACCCCGCCGACGCCGTGGCTGGAGTCGGCGATCACCGTCGCGCGTGGCACGGGCGGCCGGTTCGTCGCCGTCAGCGCGCACACCGCCCGGTCGTGGCGCGCGGCCGGTGACGTCCCCGTCCTTCTCAACGGCATCGACGTCGACCGCTGGCCCGCCGGGCCGGGTGGGGACGGGCTGGTCTGGTCCGGCCGGATGACGCCCGAGAAGGCCCCGCACCTGGCCGTCCAGGTGGCGCGTGCGGCAGGGATGCGCCTCGACCTCGCGGGTCCGATCAGCGACCCCGGCTACTTCGACGCCTGCGTCCGCCCGCACCTCGGCGACGACGTCCGCCACCTCGGCCACCTCGACCACGTCGAGCTCGCCGCCGTCGTCGGACAGTCGGCGGCCACCCTCGTCACGCCGGCGTGGGCCGAGCCCTACGGGCTGGTCGTCGCGGAGTCCCTGGCCTGCGGCACACCGGTCCTGGCCTTCGACCGCGGCGGCGTCGGCGAGGTGCTGGACGCGTCGTGCGGACGCCTCACCCCGGGCGGCGACGTGGACGCGATGGTCGCGGCGCTGCCCGAGGTGCTCGCGCTCGACCGTGTCGACGCACGTCGCCGGGCCGAGACGTGGTGCTCGATCGACCGGATGACCGACCTGTACGAGCACACCTACGCGGACATGCTCGAGCTGGCTGCGTGATCGGCGCCGTGCTGACGTGATCGGGTACTACGCGCACCACGTCGGGTCCGGACACCTCGTCCGGGCCGGGCTCGTCGCCGGGCGGCTCGAGCGTCCCGTCGCGCTGCTCTCCAGCCGCGTGCCGACCGACCTGACCGTCTTCGACCACGTGGCGGTGCTCCCCCGCGACGACGAGGACGCCCGACCCGTCGACGTCACGGCCAACGGCGCCCTGCACTTCGCGCCGTCCGGCCACGGCGGGTACGGCCGCCGGATGGAGCAGCTCGCCGCCTGGGTGTCGCGCCACGAGCCCGAGGCCGTGGTGGTGGACGTGTCGGTGGAGGTGGCAGTGCTCGTCCGCACGCTGGGCGTGCCCGTGGTCCTGCTCCAGCAGCCCGGCGACCGCCTCGACCAGCCGCACGAGCTGTCCCGGCAGCTGGCCACGGCCCTCGTCGCGCCCTGGCCGCGGGAGGTCTACGACCCCTCCTGGCTGGCCCCGCACCTGGACCGCACGACGTTCGTCGACGCGATCTCGCGCTACGCCGGCCGTCCGGTGCCCGTGGCGGGCCACGGACACCGGGTGCTCGTCGTCGGAGGTGGCGACGCGGTGGGCGGCACCGACGTCGCCGCCGCGGCCGCCGCGACACCGGGCTGGACGTGGTCCACCGCCGGCGTCACCGGCGACGACTGGCGCCCCGACCTGTGGGCCGACCTCGCCGAGGCCGACGTCGTGGTGACCCACGCCGGGCAGAACGCGCTGGCGGACGTCGCGACGGCCGGACGTCCCGCGGTCGTCGTCGCGTCGCCGCGTCCCCACGACGAGCAGGTGCGGACGACGCGCGCGCTCGACGCGGCGGGCATCGCCGTCGGCGTCGAGAGCTGGCCCGACGCGTCCGCGTGGCCGGCCCTGCTCGGCAAGGCGCAGGCGCTCGGCGGCGGCCAGTGGCGCCGGTGGGCCTCGCCCGACGCGCTCGACCGGCTGTGCGCGGTCGTCGACGAGGTCGCGTCCCGGTGACCCGGACCACCGTCGTGACGATCGCCCGGGGCCGCCTGGACCACCTGGCGCTGCAGCTGCGCGGGCTGGCGCGTGGCTCGGTCGTGCCCGACGAGCACGTGGTGGTCTCGATGGGCGACCCGGACGTCACCGCGGCGGCACGCACGGCGTCCTGCACCGTGGTGGGGGTGCCGGTGGACGGCGAGCTGCCGCTGTCGCGGGCGCGCAACGTCGGCGTCCGCACGGCCCTGGACGGCGGCGCCGACGTCGTGGTGCTGCTCGACGTCGACTGCGTGCCCGGCCCCGACCTGGTGCGCACCTACCGCGACCACGTGGCCTCCGGCGACCCGGCGCTGTGGTGCGGCACGGTGGCGTACCTGCCTCCCCCGCCGGACGGCGGCTACGACCTCGCGACGCTCGGCGACGGCGTCGCCCCGCACGCGGCGCGTCCCGCCCCGGCGGCGGGCGAGGTGCTGGACGGCGACCACCGGCTGTTCTGGTCGCTGTCGTTCGCCGTCGACGGCCCCACCTGGGACCTCGTCGGCGGCTTCGACGAGGGCTACTCCGGCTACGGCGGCGAGGACACCGACGTCGGCCAGCGCGCGCGGGCGGCCGGCGTCCCCCTGCGGTGGCTCGGCGGCGCCCCCGCCTTCCACCAGCACCACCCCACGTCCACCCCGCCCGTCCAGCACGTGCGCAGCATCGTCGCCAACGCCACCCGCTTCCACGCCCGCTGGGGCTGGTGGCCCATGGAGGGCTGGCTCGAGGCCATGGCCACCCAGGGCCTCGTGCGGCACGTCGACGACACCTGGCTCCTCACCGCCCCCTGAACCCTCCCGCTCCCGCCCTTTCCGCCGAGTGGCGCAAAACCGGGGCGACACGCCGAAGCGCTCCCCGACTTTGCGCCACTCGACCACGCGTTTGCGCCACTCGGCGGGCTCAGACGTCGGCGGGACGCGCCGGACACCCGCACCCGACCGCCGCAGTCCCCCACGCCGTCCTCGTCGCGCACTTCCCCCACCAGCCAGGTGCGACCGGCACCCCGCCGCACCGGCCCACGCCGAGTGGCGCAAAACGTGTCTCGAGTGGCGCAAGTTCGGGCCTCAGACCGCGTGTCGACCCCGATTTTGCGCCACTCGGCGGAAAAGGCGGGGCGGGAGGCGGCTACCAGCCGGCGAACCAGCCCTCGACGGTGACGGACGGGGGGAGGGAGGTGACGGAGTCGGAGGCGCGGACCTCGTCGCCGAACAGGTCGTCGACGCCCCAGCGGCGGTGACGACGGGCGGCGCGGAGGCGGGTGAGGGTGAGCAGGTCGTTGCCGGCCAGGGACGTCCACGACCGGCTGCCCACCGAGGTGTGGGTGGTCTCGATCTCGCGTCCGAGCCGCTCGGGGTCGAGCAGCAGGCCCGCGTGCGCGTCGAGCACGAGCCGGACGTGCGTCAGGGCGTGCCGCGTGACGAGGTCGTCGGGCAGGTCGAGGGCGTCGACGGCGAGCGGGTCGTCGACGGGGACGACGCGCGCGTCCTCGGCCACCAGGTCGTGCACGCGGGGCTCGACGAGCGCCACCGCGTCGGGCACGGCGGCCAGCAACCCGTCGAGGGTGACGACGGCCGCCGTCGCGTCGAGCCCTGCGGCGAGCCGCACTAGGACGTCCGGGCGCCGGTAGCGCAGGCCCCGTCCGCGCGCCCCCGGGTCGGGCAGGGCGGACGCCACCCGCAGCGTCTCGTCGAGCTTGCGGTCGCGACGCTCGGCGGGGTCGGTGCGCTCGGCCCAGTCGGCCCCGTCGTGCCACACGACGGCGGTGGGCTCGTGGGCCAGCACCGCGCCGTGCAGCCACGCCCGGTAGGCCCACTCCAGGTCCTCGCCGCCGTACGACGTGAACGACTCGTCGAACCCGCCGGCGGCCTCGAGCAGCGTGCGGCTCGTCGTGAGCGTGGCGCCGATGACGAACCGGTACGAGCGGTCGTCGGCGTGGAGCAGGTCGGCGGACTCGCGGTACGCCTCGCGCAGCCAGGCCGGCTCGTCGAGCTCGCGGACGGGGCCCGCCGCCTCGACCGGCGCGTCCACCGCGACGTCGTCCAGCGTCGCGTGCCGACGGCGTCCGACCACCACCGCGTCCGGCGCGAGGGCGGGCAGCCGGGACGCGGCGGCGACGTACTGAGGCTCGGGCGCGCAGTCGGCGTCCAGGAAGCACACGACGTCGCCCGTGGCGGCCGACAGCCCGAGGTTGCGGGCGGCGGCGGCACGGAACCCGAGGTCCTCCTGCGTCATCAGCCGGACGCCCGGCGGCACCCGCGGCGGGGTCGGCGAGCCGTCGTCGGCGACCACGACCTCGAGACGGTCGGCCGGGTGGGTCTGGCGCTCGAGCGCGGCCAGGCAGCGGTCGAGCTCGCGCTGCTGGTCGTGGTGCACCACGACGACCGAGACCCGCGGCGCCTCGTCGGGGAGCACGCCCTCGAGGAGGTCCCACCGGTTGCCGGGCAGCGCGTGGACGGGGATCTCGGTCACCAGGGCACCTCCGTGTCCCACCAGGACGAGTAGGAGCCGGCGACGTCCACCAGGTGGGGTGCGGTGGACGTCGTGCCGGGCAGGCGCGTGGACGCCGGGTCGTCGAGGGCGGCGGCGATCGCGTCGGCGAGCCGGCCGTCGTCGAAGACGGTGGTGGTGCCCGGGCGCAGCGCAGCCATCTCGCAGGTGTAGCGGCTCGCGAGCACGAGCGGGCGGCGGCGCG
>NZ_JBMGQR010000134.1:0-4488 GCF_049059935.1 Solicola agrisoli
GACGGCGACGTCGCCCGACGCGGTGGCGTCGTCGGTGGGCTCGAACAGCGGGGCGTCGACGACCCACACGAACCGCCAGGCGTCCTCGTCGAGCAGCCCGCCGCGGCGGCCGATCTCCAGGCGTGCGGCGCCGAGCAGGGCGCGGGACGACTTGGCTGCCCCCGCGCCGAAGAACACGCAGTCACCGGGCGAGGCGCCGACGTGCGCGGCCAGGCCGGCCCGCTCGGCGTCCGACAGGTTCTTGGCCACGGGGCCGCCCAGCTCGCCGTCCTCGCCCACCAGGACGTAGGCCAGGCCCTTGGCGCCGCGCTGCTTGGCCCACTCCTGCCAGGCGTCGAGCTGACGACGCGGCTGCGAGGCTCCCCCGGGCATCACGACGGCGCCCACGTAGGGCGCCTGGAAGACGCGGAACGGGGTGTCGGCGAAGAACTCGGTGCACTCGACGAGCTCCAGACCCATGCGCAGGTCGGGCTTGTCGCTGCCGAACCGGCGCATGGCCTCGGCGTACGTCATCCGCTCGATCGGGGTCGGGATCTCGACGTCGATCGTCGCCCAGACGGCCTGCAGGACCTCCTCGGCGAGCGCGATGACGTCGTCCTGGTCGACGAAGCTCATCTCGACGTCGAGCTGGGTGAACTCGGGCTGACGGTCGGCTCGGAAGTCCTCGTCGCGGTAGCAGCGTGCGATCTGGAAGTAGCGCTCGGCGCCGGCGACCATCATCAGCTGCTTGAACAGCTGAGGGCTCTGCGGCAGGGCGTACCAGCTGCCGGGCTGCAGGCGCGCGGGCACCAGGAAGTCGCGGGCGCCCTCGGGCGTGGAGCGGGTGAGCGTCGGCGTCTCGACCTCGGTGAACCGGTGGCCGTGCAGCACGTCGCGGGCCGCCTTGTTGACCTCGCTGCGCAGGCGCAGGTTGCGGGCCATCGGCGCGCGGCGCAGGTCGAGGTAGCGGTACCGCAGCCGCGTCTCCTCGTTGACCGGGCTGTCGTGGTACTCCTCGACCGGGAACGGCAGGGGCGCGGCCTCGTTGAGCACCTCGACGGTCGTCGCGACGACCTCGATCTCGCCCGACGGGAGGTTGGGGTTGGCGTTGCCCTCGGGACGGACCGACACCTCTCCGGTGACCGCGACGCAGAACTCGTTGCGCAGCGGGCGGGCGACCTCCTCCTCGCGGATGACCACCTGGGCGGTGCCGGTGGAGTCGCGGACGTCGATGAACGCCACGCCACCGTGGTCGCGGCGTCGCGCGACCCAGCCGGCGAGCGTGACCTGGGTGCCGGCGTCGCTCGCGCGCAGGCTTCCGGCGTCGTGCGTGCGGATCATCGGGAGGTCTCCTCGGTGGTGGGGGCGGGCTGGCTGGGGTCGACGATGCGGGGACGCAGGTCGACGGCGGGCGGCGTCCAGGTGGCCGGGTCGGCGTCGACCTGGTCGCCCGAGCGGATGTCCTTGACCTGGTGGCCGTCGTCGGACGGGAACCAGACGTAGGGGATCCCGCGGCGGTCGGCGTGGCGGATCTGCTTGCCGAGCCGGGACGCGTCGGGCGCCACCTCGGTGGGGATGCCGCGGCCGCGCAGGGCGCGGGCGACGTCGCGGGCACCGGCGCGGGCGTCCTCGTCGAGGACGGCGACGAGGACCGCGGACGGCACCGAGCGGTCGGCGTCGAGCAGCCCACGGGCGACGAGCGGGGCGACCAGGCGCGTCACGCCGAGCGAGATGCCGACGCCGGGGTACGTGGACCGTCCGTCGGCGGCGAGCGCGTCGTAGCGTCCGCCGGCGCAGATCGACAACCGTCCGTGCGTCTCCATGCGGCCCTCGAACACGGTGCCGGTGTAGTAGTCCAGGCCGCGGGCGATCGACAGGTCGGCGAGCAGCGTGAACCGGTCCGAGCTGCTGCGGGCGCCGGCCTCGACCGCGCGCACGAGGTCGCGCAGGCCCTCGTCGAGCAGCGGGTGCTCGACGCCGAGCGCGCGCACCTCGTCGGCGAAGGACGTGTCGGTGGAGCGGATCTGCGCGAGCGCGAGCGTCTGACGGGTCTGGGTCTCGTCGAGCCCCGCCTCGGCCAGCAGCGCGGCGACGCCGTCGGGGCCGATCTTGTCGAGCTTGTCGACGGCGCGGATGACCGGCGTGGGGTCGTCGACGCCGATGCCGCGGTAGAAGCCCTCGATCAGCTTGCGGTTGTTGACGTGCAGCGTCAGCGCCGGCACGGGCAGGCGGCTCAGCGCCTCGGCCATCACCTCGGTGACCTCGACGTCGGCGTCGAACGACAGCGTGTCGCGGCCGATGATGTCGATGTCAGCCTGCGTGAACTCGCGGTAGCGGCCCTCCTGCGGGCGCTCGCCGCGCCAGCAGCGCTGGATCTGGTAGCGGCGGAACGGGAAGTGCAGATCGCCCTGGTGCTCGAGGACGTAGCGTGCCAGCGGCACCGTCAGGTCGAAGTGCAGACCCATGCCGGAGTCGCCGTCGTCCTCGGCGTGCAGCCGGCGCAGCACGTAGACCTCGTTGGAGGTCTCGCCCTTGCGCAGCAGCTGGTCGAGCGGCTCGACGAAGCGCGTCTCGAGGGACGCGAACCCGTGCAGCTCGAAGGTCTCGCGGAGCGAGTCGATGATGGCGAGCTCGGCCGCGCGCTGGCTGGGCAGCAGCTCGGGGAAGCCGCTGAGCGGGGTGGGGCGGCTCATGCGAGGTCGACCAGGAACGGGTTGGTCGCGCGCTCGCGTCCGACCGAGCTCTGGGGCCCGTGCCCGGGCAGGACGACGACGTCGTCGGGCAGGGGCAGCAGGCGGGTGCGCAGGCTGTCGGTCATGGCGTCGTGGTCCCCTCCCTCCAGGTCGGTGCGTCCGATGGACCCTGCGAAGAGGAAATCACCGGTGAACATCACGCGCGACACGTTTTCGGTGCCCGTGTAGGGCGTCTCGTACATCACCGTGCCCGGCGTGTGCCCCGGCACGTGGTGGACCGTCAGCGACAGCCCGGCCGCCTCGATCACGACGCCGTCCGCGGCGTCGCGGACCTCGGCGGGCTCGGCGAAGTCGGGAAGGTCGTCCAGCTGGAGCTGCGAGCGCAGCATCGCCGCGGACTCCCCCGAGATCGCCGCCATCGGGTCGGCGAGCAGGTGCCGGTCGGCCGGGTGGATCCAGACCGGCACGCCGTGAAGGTCGGCCACCTCGCGCGCGGTCCACATGTGGTCGAAGTGGCCGTGCGTGACGAGCACGGCCTCGACCGTCAGACCCTGCTGGGCGACGATCTCGGCGACGCCCGCGGCGGCGTCCATGCCGGGGTCGACGACCACGCAGGCACCACCCCCGTCACCGACGAGGTAGCAGTTGGCCTGCAGCGGACCGGCGGGGAAGGCAGCGAGGAGCACGTCGCTACGTTACCGAGACGTGTCCCCGCCGCTCGCGGCGCGGCCCCCTCAGAGATCAGGCGTGGCGTAGAACACGATCTTGCTCTTGGGCCGGACGACCTTGTGGACGCCGCGCGGACGACCCGAGGCGCCGCGGGCGTCGATGTTGCCCTCGATGGTCACGACCGTGTCCTTGCGGACCTGGATGATCAGGCCGACGTGCGAGGGGTGCCCGTCGCGGAAGTAGTCGTAGAACGCCAGGCGGCCGACGGCAGGCTGGTCGGTGGTGTTGCCGCGCTTCCTGACCGCCGCGACGAAGCTGTCGAACGTCTTGCGCTTGGGGATCGCGGCGCCGTTGCCGCTCACGCTGCTGATCCACGACATCAGGAAGCTGCACCAGGCCTGGTTGGAGTAGCGGCCGCCGTTGACGAACTTGCCGTACTTGTTCTTGCGGTAGCCGGGCTCCTTGTAGCCCACCTGCGAGCGTGCGACGGCGATCAGCTCGGAGCGCTCGCCGGAGACCCGCGAGACCGAGACGCGCCTCTTCGCCGTCGAGCTGCGGTAGATGCTGCCGTGCTGGAAGCGCTGGATGCAGGCGTTGCCCTTGGCGTTGCAGTTCTTGGCGATCACCGGTGCGCCGAGCGTGCCGCGGACGCCGCCGTACGTGTTGTAGGACGACAGCATGGAGCCGGCCACGCGCTTGGTGGCCGAGCCGTTATGCACCAGCAGGCCCTTGCTGTACGAGCGGTAGGTGACCGTCTTGCCGTACTGGGCGACCGTGGCGAACCCGCCCTTGGGCGAGCCGATCTTCGAGCCGAGCCTCTTGGCGTAGGCGTTGATGCTGGCCTCCCCCGGCGTGGCGGCCTGCGCGGCCGGCGCGGAGCCGAGCACCCCGAGTCCGAGGGCGAGGGCGGTGACGATCGCGAGGACCGGTCTTCGGACGAGGTGCATGCGGGCTCCCGGGAGATGGCGCGGTGATCGGTGCTGTCCGTACGTTAAGGGCGAACCGGACAGCGCGCTCGTCGAGATGGACGAGACGACTCATCGTCGCTCAGTAGCGGGGCATCCAGTAGTAGGTGATGGGCGGGTCGGTGCGTGTCGTGCGGACGACGGCACGCCCGTCGCTCGGTCCGACGTTGCCCTCGACGAGC
>NZ_JBMGQR010000135.1:0-4002 GCF_049059935.1 Solicola agrisoli
ATCGCGTCGCGGCCGAGGATGAGCATGGTGAGCTCGGCGAGCCAGTCGCCGGTGAGGAAGTCCAGCTCGCCGCCCTCGAGCATCTCGCGCATCGCCGACAGGCGGTCGCCGTAGAAGCCCGAGCAGCTGCCGATGCGGACGGCTGCTCGCGTCATGCCGGTGCCCCGCGGCGCTGCGGGTCGGGTCCGGGGAGGCCGGCGAAGGCCTGGACGAGACCCAGCCACTCGTCCGCGTCGGCGCCGTGCGCGTGCACGTCGACGTCGTCGCGGTGGCGTCGACGGGTGGCGAGCAGCGCGAAGTCCCAGCCGGAGCCGGTGACGCGCTGCTCGGCGTCCTCGGGTCCCCAGGCCCAGGTGTCGCCCGACGGCGCGGCGAGCTCCACGCGGACCTCGGAGGTCGGTGCGGCGAGCCCGTGGACGGCGTAGGCGAAGCCGCGCGTCCGCACGCCCAGGTGCGCGACGTGGCGGGCGCGGTCGTGCGGCACCGTCTCGTGCCCCAGCGCCTCGGCGACGTCCTGGCCGTGCGCCCAGGTCTCCATCAGGCGTGCGGTGGCCATCGACGCGGCCGACATCGGCGGGCCGAACCAGCCGATCCTCGTGCCGGACGGGACGCCGCGCAGCGCGTCGACCAGCATGGTGCGCGTGGCGTCCCAGCGCCGGAGCAGCTCGTCGGACGGGAGGGCGACGAGGCGCTCGGCCGCGGCGTCGACCACGCCGGCCGGGTCGCCGGCGGCGCGTTCCAGGAGCGAGGCGAAGCCCTCGGCGTCGCTGATCGCCACCACCGAGACGTCGTCGGTCCAGTGCAGGTGCGCCACCTGGTGGGCGACGGTCCATCCCGGGGACGGCGTGGGGGTGCGCCAGCCGTCGGCCGGGAGGTCGGCGACGAGGGCGCGCAGCGCGTCGCCCTCGGTGGCGAGGTCGGCGAGGACGGAGTCGAGGACGTCGTTCACGGCGCGACCTCCAGGCGGTCGTCGAGGACACCGGACCAGGTGTCGAGCAGGGCGGACCGGCGGCGGGAGTCGTCGGCGAGCGTCTGGGCGAGGGCCAGGCCGCGCAGCAGGTCGAGCGTGGACTGGACGAGCTGACGGTTCTCGCCCACCGACTCGTCGACGCCGAGCAGCCGGACGGCGTGGGCGTGCGTCTCGCGTCCCAGCCGCTGCTCGAACGCCGCGACGGCGTCGTGCAGGGCGGCGTCGGTGCGGGCGGCCACCCACAGCTCGAGGGCGGCGGTGAACACCGGACCGCACAGGTGGGCGGCGAAGACGTCGAGGACGGCACGGGTGCGGCGCCCGCCGTCGGGCAGGTCGGCGGCCGCGGCGTCGAGGTCGTCGCGCAGCCGCTCGGCGAGGTGCTCGACCGACGCGAGGACGAGGTCCTGCTTGGCCGGGAAGTGGTGCAGCTGCGCACCGCGCGAGACCCCGGCCCGCTGCGAGACCACGGTGGTGGACGTGCCCGCCCAGCCCAGCTCGACCAGGCACTCGATGGTCGCGTCCATCAGCCGTGCCCGCGTGCGGGCCGTCCGCTCCCCCTGCGGGGTGCGCTCGCGCGTCGTCGCCGTCACGCCGTCATCGTGCCCGGGTGACCAACAAACAGTCAAGCCTGTCTGTATCCGCCGGGACGAGAGTCCCTGGATCGCGGTCGGTCTCTGGATCGCGGTCGCCGGAGCGACCCGGATCCAGAGACCCTCGTGGCCCCGACGCGGAGAGGTCCGCCCCATCTACCCCGAAGTGACCACACCGAACACCCAGTTACGTCAGGATGGACGGGACGACGCGGTGCTGAGGAAGAAGACGACGAATGCTGACTGGACTCGGTGTCCGGACGACGCGGTGGACCGCGGCGCGGGTGCTGGGCACCGGCTACCTGGTGGGCGGCCTGCTGTGCCTGCTCAGCGTGCTGTTCCCCTACGCCGACCGCGCGCTCGCCGTCGCCCCCGCGCTCGGGGTCCTGGGGATCGGGGCCGGGCTGTTCGGCATCCTGGGCGGCGACCGGGTCCGACCCGCGGTCGTCACCGCGGGCGTCTACCTGGCGGTGGCGCTCGTGTGCCTGATCGTGCACTTGGCCCGGACCGAGAGCGGGCAGGTGCTCAACGCCGGCGCGCTGACCTGGCTCGGGCTCTTCGCCGCCTGGTTCTGGACCCGCCGCGAGATGCTGACGCTGCTGACGACGGCGTCCGCCCTGCTGGCGCTCGCCATGGCGACGAGCGCGTTCGCGTTCCGCCCGACCGGGTTCGCGGTGGTGGTCGCCCACGTCGCCATGATGACCCTGCTGCTGCACCACCTGGTGCGGGACGCCCGCCTCGACACCGACCACGACCACGACCAGCTCACCGGCCTGCTGGTGCGCACGACCTTCCTGCGCCGGGCGGCCGACGCGATGACGTCGGCCCGTCGCAGCGGCGAGGACCTCGTCCTCGTCCTGGTCGACCTCGACGGCTTCAAGGCCGTCAACGACAGCCACGGCCATGCCGAGGGCGACCGGCTGCTCGCCGACGTCGCCGCGCGATGGCGCTCGGCCCTGGGTCCGGACCACCTCGCCGGACGCCTGGGGGGCGACGAGTTCGCGTTCCTGCTGCGGCGCACCGACCTGCCCGGGTCGGCGACCGTCGTCGGACGGATGGTGCTGGCCTCGGGACACACCCGCTGGCCGCACGGCGCCACGGCGTGGGAGCGCGAGCCGCTGGCGGCCTGGCTCGACCGCACCGACCGCGCGCTGTACGCCCACAAGCGCTCCCGCCACGCCGACCTGGGCGAGGCGGGCGGCGACCCGTCCTGACCCGGGGGCCGGGACCCGTCAGCCCAGGGCGAGCGCGACGAGCGCGAGCAGGGGCGCGGTGCCCTGCTCGAGCGCGGCGCCGCGCTTGTCGGGCGACGACACCAGCAGCACGAGCGCGGCGGCGACCATCGAGCCGCACCCGGCCCCCACCAGCGTGGTGCCGACGGCGACCTCCCCGGCGAGGTGCACCACCACGCCGCCGGCTGCGAGCACCAGTCCCACGATCGTCAGCACGCCCATCGCGACAGCGTCCCAGACCGCGTCGCGAGACCGCCGTCCACGTGACGAGACGCCGGTCCGCGCCCCGCACCCCGTGCGATTGTCGATGTAGTCCATCGACCAACCCGGGAGCGCCCCATGAACGACTCGTGGTCCTTCGAGACCAAGCAGATCCACGCCGGCCAGACACCCGACCCCACCACCGGGGCGCGTGCGCTGCCGATCTACCAGACCACGTCGTACGCGTTCCGCGACACCCAGCACGCGGCCGACCTGTTCGGCCTGGTCGAGCCCGGCAACATCTACACGCGGATCATGAACCCGACGCAGGACGCCGTCGAGCAGCGGATCGCCGCGCTCGAGGGCGGCATCGCCGCCCTCCTGGTGGGCTCGGGCCAGGCGGCCACGACGCTCGCGATCCTCAACGTGGCCGAGGCGGGCGACCACGTCGTCGCGTCGTCGAGCCTCTACGGCGGCACCGACAGCCTGTTCCGGCACAGCTTCCCCAAGCTCGGCGTGGAGGTCACCTTCGTCGCCGACCCCGACGACCCCGAGCAGTGGCGCGCTGCCGCCCGTCCCAACACCAAGGTGTTCTTCGGCGAGACCGTCGGCAACCCCAAGGGCGACGTGCTCGACCTCGAGACGGTGGCGGGCGTCGCCCACGAGATCGGCGTGCCGCTGATCGTCGACAACACCATCGCGACCCCGTTCCTGCTGAACCCGCTCGCGCACGGCGCCGACACCGTCGTCCACTCGGCCACCAAGTACATCGGCGGCCACGGCACCGCGATCGCCGGCGTGATCGTCGACGGCGGCACGTTCGACTACGGCGCGCACGGCGACAAGTACCCCGGGTTCACCGAGCCCGACGAGAGCTACCACGGGCTGAAGTTCGCCGAGGCGCTCGGCCCGGCGGCCTACATCACCAAGGCGCGCGTGCAGGGACTGCGCAACCTGGGTGCCGCGATCTCGCCGTTCAACGCGTTCCTGCTCGCCCAGGGCCTGGAGA
>NZ_JBMGQR010000136.1:0-3695 GCF_049059935.1 Solicola agrisoli
CCACTTTTGGACTGATCCTGGGGCCATACCCACCGCCAGGTGCCCCAGCCACCCTCGACGGTGGCCCACCCACCACGTTCGGGGCCGAGGTGGTGGGTGGGACACCGGCACGTCCGCCGCGTCGTGGGTGAGGCACCGCCCGGACACGTCTGACGCCACACCCGGCTCACGGTGACGTCATCAGACGCTTGACGTGACATCAGAGTGATGTCATCATGGCGTCATGGACCTGACCCGCTACGTCGAGCGCCTGCGCTCCGACCTCACCGACGTCGCCGCCGCGGCCGGCCCGGACGCGGCCGACGCGGCGCAGCGGCTGGCGCTCGCGCTCGAGCCGGCGTTCCGGATGAGCCTGATGGAGGCGCTGTCCGACGCGGCCGACGAGATCACCGCCGACCTCGGCCAGGCGCGGGTCGAGGTCCGGCTGCGTGGACGCGACCCGCAGCTGGTCGTCCACGACGACACCCCGCCGCTGCCGCCCCCGCCGCCGACTCCCCCGGAGCCGCCCGAGGCGCCCCAGGAGGAGGACGGCTCGGTCGCCCGCGTCACGGTCCGGATCCCCGAGCAGCTCAAGCAGCGCGCCGAGGAGATCGCCGCCGAGACCTCGCAGTCCCTCAACACGTTCGTCGTCCAGGCCGTCCGCGCGGCCACCACCGGCCGCCGGTTCGACATCGACCTCGGCTCGATGCGCTTCACCTCCCACGGCCCGCCCGGATCCGGCTCCCGCCGCATCCAGGGCTGGTCCCGCTAGCCCGTCTGCTCCGCACGACGCACCGGCCACCTGGCCCGTGCGGCGGTCCCGCACACCCTCTGGAGTCTGCATGCACACCTTCGACACCCCCGACCCGCTCTCCCTGTCGGTCCGGCTCGGCGCCGGCAGCGTCACCGTCACCGCGTCCGACACCGCGACGTCGACCGTCGACCTCGCCGCGCACGGCGACGAGGCGCGGACGCTGGTCGACCGCGCCACCGTCGAGCAGCCCGGACGCGACCTCCTCGTCGACGTCCCCCGCGCCCGGGGCCACCGGGGCGCGGACCTCGACGTCACCGTCTCCGTCCCCACCGGGTCGGACGTGCGCGTCGCCACCGACTCGGCCGACATCACGCTGACCGGCCGCCTCGGCACGGTCGTCGTGTCGTCGGGCTCGGGCGACGTCTCCGTCGAGGCGGCCGCCGGCGCGGCCGAGGTGACCACCGGCTCGGGCGACGTCGAGGTCGGCACCGTCGACGGCCCCGTGTCGGTCCGGACCGGCTCGGGCGACCTGCGGGTGCGCCGCGCGGCGGCCGAGGCCGAGCTCAAGAGCGGCTCGGGCGACCTCACCGTCGACGACGCCGGCGGCGACGTCGTGCTCAAGAGCGGATCCGGCGACCTCACCGTCGGACGCGTCGGCGCGTCCCGCGTGCAGGCGACCAACGCCTCGGGCAGCGTCCGCGTGGGCGTGGCCGACGACCTGCCCGCCTGGCTCGACCTCAGCACCGTCACGGGCCGCGTCACCAGCGACCTCGACGCCGCCGAGCCCGCCGACGGCGAGCCCTACGCCCAGGTGCACGCCAAGACCGTCTCGGGCGACGTCGTCGTCGCCCGGGCCTGAGAGGAGGACCGACCATGGACACCATGCCCGAGCTGCTCGCCCGCCAGCGTGAGCGTCAGGTGCGTGACGACCTCACGCAGGGACGCCCGCACACCCGCGACCGCCTGCGTCGCCGCACCGCCCGCCGCCTGCACCGCATCGCCGACGTCCTCGACGGCTGAGCTACGGACGCCCGCCCGGCCGGTTGACGGCCATCGCCGACGTCTCGGTCGCGACCCGCACGCACTCGCGCCACGGCATCTCGGCCTGCCACGCGGCCAGGAAGCCGGCGCAGTACGCGTCGCCCGCACCGGTGAGGTCGTAGAGGTTGGCCGGGGCCGCGGGCGAGGCGATCATCTCGCCGGCCGCGGTGCGCACCAGCGACCCGTGGCCGCCGAGCGTCAGCGCGACGGTGCCGTACCGCCGCCCCAGGGCCTCGACGATCTCGTGGGGCTGCTGCAGGCCGGTGAGCTCGCGTCCCTCGTCGTAGTTCGGGAAGATCACGTCGACGCCCTCGGTCCAGGTGAGGAACGAGGTCAGGCCGCACGACCGCAGGAACGCCACCGAGCTCGGGTCGAGCGAGACGCCGATGCCGCGGCGCCGCGCCTCCTCCAGCACCGCCAGCGCGAGCGGGCGGACGTTGTCGCAGAAGAACGAGTAGCCCGTCAGGTGCACCCAGCCGGCGTCGTCCCACACGTCGGCGGGCACGTGCGCGGGCGTCAGGGACGCGTTGGCGCCGCGGTCGACGAACATCGTCCGCTCCCCGCCGCGGTCGACCATGACGACGATGGTCGCCGTGGGCAGGCTCGGCTCCTCGCTGACGCGGGCGTCCACCCGCTGCGCCACCAGGGCGGCGGTGTGACGCTCGGCGCCGCCGACGCCGGCCCGACCGACGAAGGTGACGCCGCTGCCGAGCCAGCCCATCCAGGCCGCGGTGTTGGCGGCCGAGCCGCCGGCGAAGGTGCGGATGGTGGCGGTGGTGTCGCTCGCGGGCGTGACGCCGTCGAGCGGCCGGACGACGATGTCGTCGACGACGTCGCCGATCACCAGGACCCTGCTCATCGCGCACCCCCGCCGAGCCGCGACCACGCGGTGGCGATCTGTCCGGCCACGGTCACGTTGTTGGCCGCGATCGCGAGGTTGACCTCGAGGCTCCGGCCGTCGGTGATGCCGACCATCGCGTCGAGCAGGAACGGGCTGACCGCCTTGCCGGTGACGCCTTGCGCGGCCGCCGCGGCGAGCGCGTCGGCGAGCGAGCGGTCGTGGAGCGACGGGTCGAGCTGCTGCTCGACGGGCAGCGGGTTGGCCACCAGCACGGCCGAGCGACGGCCGAGCGCGTCCTGCGCGGCCATGACGTCGGCGACGGCGGGCGCGTCGGGCACGGTCCAGTCGAGCCGGTGGCCCGAGTCGGTGACCCAGAAGCTCGGGAACGCGTCGGTGCCGTAGCCCACGACCGTGACGCCGAGGGTCTCGAGCCGCTCGAGCGTGGCGCCGATGTCGAGGATCGACTTCACGCCCGCCGACACCACCGTGATCGGGGTCGTGGCGAGCGTCGGGAGGTCGTTGGACTCGTCGAACGTCGTGGACGCCTCGCGGTGCACGCCGCCGAGGCCACCAGTGGCGAAGACGCGCACGCCCGCCATCGCGGCGACGTACGAGGTGGCGGCGACGGTGGTCGCGCCGGACCCGCCCCGCGCCATGACGATCGGCAGGTCGCGCACGCTGAGCTTGGCCATGTCGGGGTCGGACGCGACGCGCTCGAGCTGGTCGTCGTCGAGCCCGACGCAAAGGCGCCCGTCGAGGACGGCGATCGTGGCGGCGACGACGTCGACCCCGGTGAGGATCGCCTCGAAGTCGCGGGCCGCCTGCAGGTTCCGCGGACGGGGCAGGCCGTGGGCGATGATCGTCGACTCGAGGGCGACGACGGGACGTCCCTCGGCGAGCGCGTCGGCGACGGGCGCGGACAGGTCCAGCGGGGCAGTCACGGAGTCGGTGGTCCTCAGATGGTCGTGCGGTGGAAGTTGGCGAACGAGCGCGACGGCGTGGGGCCGCGCTGGCCCTGGTAGCGCGAGCCGTACTTCTGCGAGCCGTACGGGTGCTCGGCGGGGGAGGTCAGCCGGAAGA
>NZ_JBMGQR010000137.1:0-3625 GCF_049059935.1 Solicola agrisoli
CTCGCCGGCGCGGATCAGCTGGTCGGCGAGCGCGATCGCGTTGATGCCCGAGAGGCACACCTTGTTGACGGTGATCGCGGGGGTCGACAGCGGGATGCCGCCGGCGTGCGCGGCCTGGCGGGCGGGCACCTGGCCGGCGCCGGCGCCGAGGACCTGGCCCATGATCACGTAGTCGACCTGGTCGCCGGTGACGCCGGCCTTGTCGAGGGCGCCCTTGATGGCGATGCCGCCGAGGTCGGAGCCGGACAGGGTCTTCAGGCCTCCGAGAAGGCGGCCGATGGGGGTGCGTGCCCCGGCGACGATGACGGACTGCGACATGAGGACTCCTCGGGCGTCGGCGATCGGCGGTGGGTTAACGATCGGTAACCGGCACCCTACCGACGAGTCACCGCGGCGGCGAGAGGCGTGCGGGAGGTCACACCACGCCCGGCGCGACGGGCCGTAGGGTGCGGCGCATGGTTCCCACCCACCTGCTCCAGGCCATCGACCACGTCGGCATCGCCGTCGCCGACCTCGACGCCGCCAAGGAGTTCTACGCGTCCGTCTTCGGCCTCCAGACCGTCCACGAGGAGGTCAACGAGGAGCAGGGCGTCCGCGAGGCGATGCTCGCCGTCGGCGACTCCGACCAGCGCATCCAGCTGCTCGCGCCCCTCACCCCCGAGTCCACGATCGCCAAGTTCCTCGACCGCAGCGGCCCGGGCCTGCAGCAGCTGGCCTACCGCGTCACCGACATCGAGGCCGTCTCGGCCACGCTGCGCGAGCGCGGTGTCCGTCTGCTCTACGACGAGCCCCGCCGCGGCACGTCCGACAGCCGCGTCAACTTCGTCCACCCCAAGGACGCCGGCGGCGTCCTCGTCGAGCTCGTCCAGCCCGCCTAGCCCCGATCCGCCGATCCGCGCGTGTCCGTCCGTCGATCCGCGCGCACCCGTCCGTCGATCCCGGTCGTCAGGGGACGAGGTACGTCGAGTCCCGCGCGTCGGTGATCAGCATGTGCCCGGGCGCGTGGGCGATCGCGAGCGACGGACGCGACTCGACGACCGCCGCCTGCGGCGTGACCCCGCACGCCCAGAACACCGGCACCTCGCCCGGGCGCACCTCGACGGGGTCGCCGTAGTCCGGTGAGTCGAGGTCCGCGATGCCGAGCGCGCCGGGGTCGCCGACGTGCACCGGCGCGCCGTGGACGGCCGGGTACCGCGACGTCACGCGGACGGCGTCGGCCACCTGGCCCGCGGGCACGGGTCGCATCGACACCACGAGCGGGCCCGACATGGTCCCGGCCGGGCGGCAGCGCGTCGTCGTCCGGTACATCGGCACGTTGACGCCCTGCTCGACGTGGCGCACCGGCACGCCCGCGGCCAGCAGGGCGTCCTCGAAGGTGAAGCTGCACCCCACCAGGAACGAGACGAGGTCGTCGCGCCACCAGCCGCGCGCGTCCGGCGTCTCCTCCACTAGCTCGCCGTCGACGAACACCCGGTACGCGGGGACGTCGGTGCGCACGTCGCCGTCCAGGATCGGGCCCGACACCTCGCCGGCGTCCAGCACGTCGAGCACCGGGCACGGCTTGGGGTTGCGCTGCGCGAACAGCAGGAAGTCGAGCGCGACGTCGCGGGGCAGCGCGACCAGGTTGGCCTGCGCGAAGCCGGCGCTCCACCCGGCCGTCGGGGTGACCAGGCCGTCGCGGAACAGTGCGCGGGCGTCGGCGGGGCTGGTGGTGCGGGGATCGGTCACGGGTGGACCTCCGGAAGTGGCGGATCGGTGCGCGTGGATCGGCGGACCGGTGGGCGGGGATCGACGGACGGGGGCTAGGGGGCGGGGACCCAGGTGAGGCGGACGGGCTGGCCGGGACGCACCTGCGCGGCGCGGTCGACGTCGGCGTCCACCACCACCGCGACCACGGGGTAGCCGCCGGTGACGGGATGGTCGGCGAGGAACAGCACGGGCTCGCCGCTCGGTGGCACCTGGACGGCGCCGCGGCAGGCGCCCTCGCTGGGCAGCTGACGGTCGGCGTCGGCGTGCGCGACCGTGCCGCCCGCCAGGCGCATGCCGACCCGGTTGCTCTTCTCCGACGCCGTCCAGGCCGTGGTCACGAGCAGGTCGGCGTCGGCCACCCACGCGTCGCGGGGCCCGCGGACGGCGCGCAGCAGCACCTCTCCCCCGGTGTCGGCGGGCTGCACGGCGTCGACGGCCGGGAACTCGCGCGGTGCAGCGCCGACGGGCAGCCGGTCGCCGACGACGAGCGGCTCGGGGCCGAGACCGGCGAGGACGTCACGGCTGCGAGAGCCCAGCACGGACGGCACATCGAGGCCGCCGCGCACGGCGAGGTACGACCGCAGGCCGGTGGGCGGGGGCCCGAGCCGGACCCGCTCGGCCTCGCGCACCAGCAGCACCGCGTACGGGCCCGCGTCGCGCCCGCCGACGGACACGGGCGCCGGCGCACCCGTCACGCAGATCCAGGCGTCACCGCCGACGGGCGTCACCTCGAGGCCGCCGAGCGTCACCTCGACCGCCGCCGCGCCCTCGGGGTTGGCGAGCGCACGGTTGGCCAGGCGGAGCGCGCCGCGGTCGGCGGCGCCCGAGCGTCCGACACCGATACCCGACGCGCCCAGCCGCCCGAGGTCCTCCACCAGCGCGAGCGGCCCGGTGCGCGACACCTCCAGCTCGACGCTCACGACGCACCCTCCTCGACGAAGCGCACGCGGGCGCCGGGACGCAGCAGCGCGGGCTCGTCGCGGTCGAGGTCCCACATCGTCGCCGACGTCGTGCCGATCAGCTGCCACCCGCCGGGCGACTCCCGCGGGTAGACGCCGCTGAACTCCCCCGCCAGGCCCACGGCGCCGGCGGGCACGGCGGTGCGCGCGCTGTCGCGGCGCGGCACGTGCAGGCGGTCGTCCTCGCCCACGAGGTAGGCGAACCCCGGCGCGAACCCGCCGAACGCGACGCGCCACACCTGGCCGGTGTGGGCGGCGACGACGCCCCGCTCCCCCAGGCCCGTGAGCCGGGCGACGTCGGCCAGGTCGGGCCCGTCATAGCGCACCGGGACCTTGACGACGTCGCCGTCCGCCTCGTCCAGCACCGAGGCCCCGGGCTCCACCCGCGCCAGCGCCGAGCGCAGCGCAGCGACGTCGGCGTCCTCGGCGGCGACGACCAGGGCGGTCTGCGCCGCAGGGACGACGTCGGCCACGCCCGTGACGCCGGACGCCTGCAGCGCGTCGACCCACGCCACCACCTGCGGTGCGTCGTCCAGCTCGACGAGGAGCGCGCGGTCGCCGTACGGCAGCACCCGTGGGCTCACACGAACCCCTGGATCTCGACGCCGGCGGCGGTCAGGCGCGCCCGGACGGCCTCGGCCATCGCGACGGCACCCGGCGAGTCGCCGTGGGTGCAGACCGAGTCGCACTCCACCTCGACCACCGAGCCGTCGACGGCCACCACGGTGCCCTCGGTGACCATCTGCAGCACGCGCGACGCGACCTCGTCGGGGTCGTGCAGGACGGCGCCCGGCTCCTTTCGGGAGACGAGCGTCGCCTCGGGCGTGTAGGCGCGGTCGGCGAACGCCTCCCGGACGGTGCGCAGACCCGCGCGCTCGCCCGCGGCCAGCAGCGCCGACCCCGGCAGGCCGAGCAGC
>NZ_JBMGQR010000138.1:0-3497 GCF_049059935.1 Solicola agrisoli
CTGGCGACCCCCTCGTTCCGACGGGCGGGCGTGGAGGTGGTGCACGGGTCGCCCCGCACCACCAGCGTGCGGTGGGTGCACTCGTCGGAGGTCTACGAGATGGGCGGCCTGCTGGCCGGCGGCGAGGTGCTGCTGACGTCCGGGCTCGGTCTGCTCGGACGTCCGCCGGCCCAGCTCACCGCGTACGTCGACCGGCTGGCCGACGCCGGGTGCGTCGCGCTCGCGGTCGAGCTGGGCCGGTCGTTCGTCACGATGCCCGCCGAGATCGAGCAGGCCGCGCGACGTCGAGGCCTGGTGCTCCTCGCGCTGCACGAGGTGGTGCCGTTCGAGCAGATCGTGGAGGACTTCCACGACCTGGTGGTGGGTCGACGCGTCGCCGCGTCGCGCACGTCGGGGCCGGTCTGGCAGGAGCTGCTCGGCATCGTGGTCGCGGGCCAGGGGATGGGCACGCTGCTGCGCGCGGTGGGCCGGCTCGCCGACAGCACCGTCTGGTTCGTCGGACCGGACGGGACGGTGCTGGAGCGCAGCCGCCCCGACGAGCAGCCCGACGGCAGGCCCACGACCACCGCCGACGTGAGGGGTCCGCACGGGAGCGTGGGACGGCTGGTGCTCTCGGGCACCGCCACCGACCGACGGTCGGCACTGGCCGAGCAGGCGGCCGTCGCGGTCGCCCTCGAGCGGGGACGCGAGCCCACGTCGGTGCGCAGCCCGTCGGCGGCGCAGGCCGTCGTCACCGAGGTGCTCGCCGGGACGCTGACGTCGGACGCCGCGGTGGCCTCGGCCTGCCGGGAGGCCGGGTGGGACCCCGACCCGGGACGGCACACCGTGGTCGCGGTGCTCGACGTCGACGTGCGCGTGCCCCCGCACGAGGTGGTGCCCGCGGTCCGTCAGGCGGTGACCGCGCGCCTCGGGTCCGGGGTGGTGGGCTGGCAGGGGCACCAGGTCGTCGTCATCGCGCCGGGGTGGGTGCGCCCCGAGCCCGGACGCGTCCGCGACGTCGTCGCGGCGGTGCTCGACGACCTCGGCGACGAGGGCGAGCCCGTCCACGCGGTGGGGGTGGCCGCGCCCCTGGCCTCGCTGTCGACCGTGCCCGCCGCGGTGGCGACGGCGCAGGAGGTCGTGCGCCTCGCCCGCCGGATCGGCTCGCGCGAGCGGGTGGTCCTCGCTCGCGACCTCGGCCCGCACCGCCTGCTCGCCCGGCTGCCACCGTCGGAGGTGCTGGCCTTCATCACCGAGCAGCTCGGGGCGCTCATCGCGCACGACGCGGCGCACGGCACCGACCTGGTGCGGACCGTCGACGCCTACCTGGGGTCACGGTCGAACAAGGCCGCGGCGGCGCAGGTGCTCGGCATCCGCCGGCAGTCGCTCTACGCGCGGATGGAGCGGATCGAGTCGCTGCTGGGCGTCCCGCTCGACGACGCGTCCCACCAGGCCTGCCTCGCGCTGGCCATCGCCGGGTGGAGGATGCGCACCGGCTCGGACCCGCAGGTCTCCTCGCGCGAGCTCGTCGGCGCCGTCGGCCTGCCCGTCTCGTCCGCGACCTGAAGCCTTGTGGTGCTCACGCACGGTGTTCGAGCACCCGAAGGCTTCGGATCGCGGACGGGGGAGACGCGCCGGCGTCAGGACCAGGCGTCGGCGAGCAGCTCGTAGGAGCGGATGCGCTCGGCGGCGTCGTGCACCTGGGTGACGACGATCAGCTCGTCGGCGTCGGCCTCCTTGGCGCGACGCTCGAGGTCGTCCTTGACCTCGGCGGGGGTGCCGATGCTGGAGAAGTGGCGGCGGCTGTTGGCCAGGTTGCGCTCCTGGAGGGTCCAGTGGTGCGCCGCGGCCTCCTCGGGCGTGGGCAGCGGGCCGGGCGAGCCCTGCATCAGCCGCACCATCGACAGGTCGTTGGCCAGGGCCAGCTGCTCGGCGCGCTCGTGGGTGTCGGCGACGATCGCCGCGACGCCCAGCAGCACGTGCGGCTCCGAGCGGCGCGCGGACGGACGGAACCCGTCGCGATAGCCGCGGACGGCCTCGGCGGGGTCGGCCGCACCGAAGTGCCCGGCGAACGCGAACCCGGTGCCGAACGCCGCGGCGGCCTGGCCCCCGTAGAGGCTGGAGCCGAGGATGAACACCGGCGGCAGGTCGACGTCGTCGGGGATCGCGCGGATCGGCGCGAACGGGTGGTCGGCCGGGAAGCCGTCGACGTAGGCGAGCAGCTCGTTGTACTGCTCGGGGAAGTCGTCGGCGGTGAGCGCCTCGCGGCTGCGACGCAGGGCGATCGCCGTCAGCTGGTCGGTGCCGGGCGCGCGTCCGAGTCCGAGGTCGATGCGGCCCGGGTGCAGCGCCTCGAGGACGCGGAACGTCTCGGCGACGACCAGCGGCGACCAGTTCGGCAGCATGATGCCGCCCGACCCGACGCGGATCGTGCTCGTCGCGTTGGCCACCGCCTCGATCATCACCGTCGGCGCGGAGCTGGCGACGCTGCCGATGTTGTGGTGCTCGGCCAGCCAGTAGCGGTCGTAGCCGAACGCCTCGGCCGCGCGCGCGAGGTCGAGCGTCTCGGCCAGCGCGGCGGACGTGGTGCGTCCGGCGGCGACGGGCGAGAGGTCCAGGACGGAGAGGCGGGTGTCGTTCACACCTGGCACAACGCGGGAGGGGCGACGCGGATTCCGCGGGCCGGCCGGGGTGGCGGTTCCCCCGCGACCGCCACCCTCGACCTGCCGACCGTCCGAGCCGGTCCCCTGCGTCCGATTCCCCCCGGGACGGGCCTCGGCCGACCTGGCACGATCCGCCCCGAGAAGAGCTCGGATCGTGCTGCGTCGATGAAGGGACGCGGGCCCACGCGATTCGTGACGCGGGTTCGGGAACATTTCTGCAGGTGTGGGCCACGCCGCACGATTCGGGGAGCCGCCGGGGGTCCGCTAGCGTGACGGGGTGACTCCCGCAGCGCTGACCGTCTCCTCGATCACGCCCGAGGACCACCTCGCCTTCCTCGCCACGCAGCCCAGCGCGAGCTTCCTGCAGACGCCCGCCTGGGCCGCGGTGAAGTCCGAGTGGCGCGCGGAGTCGATCGGCTGGTTCCGCGCCGGGCAGCAGGCGCCCGTCGGTGCCGGTCTGGTGCTCCACCGCAGCCTGCCCAAGATCGGTCGCACGCTCGCCTACCTGCCCGAGGGCCCCGTCATCGACTGGTTCGCCGACGACCTCGCCGCCTGGCTCACCCCGATGCGCGAGCACCTCAGGGGCCAGGGCGCGTTCGGCATCCGGATGGGCCCGCCGGTCGTCACCCGCCGCTGGGACGCCGCCACGATCAAGAAGGCCATCGCCGACGACGCGCTGCGCTCGCTCGCCGACGTCCCCGCCACCGAGCAGGACGACGTCGCCGCCGCGATCCCTGCCACGCTGCGCGGTCTCGGCTGGCGCGAGCTGCCCACCGAGGGCGGGTTCTCCGCGGGCCAGCCCAAGTACAACTTCCAGCTGCCGCTCGCCGGGCGCACCGAGGACCAGGTGCTGGC
>NZ_JBMGQR010000139.1:0-3146 GCF_049059935.1 Solicola agrisoli
CTGGTCGACCTCGGCCTTCGTGGACTCGCGGACCGGGATGAACCGCAGCACGTGAGGGTCGTCAGTCAGCTTCGCCGCCGGCACGTAGTCCTCGGTGACGATCCTGATCGTGCGGTCCGCGCCCTTGAGGCGCTGCTCGACTGCGACCACCGTCGACAGGTCGATCCGCAGCGGTGAGTGCTGCTTCTTGGCCGCCGGGGCGGTCCAGCCCTCGAAGGTGATCACCAGGAAGCCGCTCTCGATCGTGGCGGTGCCTTCTTGGTGCTTCACGCTCATCTGGTCCCCCGACCTCGACTGGTTCCCCTGCTGGGGCTCCCGAGGCTAGACAGGTCTGGTCCTGTGTGTCCGCGTTTCGGGTGGATCGTGCTGCTCGTGCAACCGGTCTGCCGCGTCGGCGGCGAGTGGGTCCTGCGGCGGTGGTCGTTCACCTCCTGTCGTGCCGTGTCTGGACCCACCCGACGCCATGCGGCCGTCGCGGTTGCCATCTGCTGTCCTGCCGCGTCCGCGGTGGCGGGTCCGTCGGCGTGTGCTCGTTCACCTCCTGTCGTGCCGGTCTCGGACCCACCACCGGCGCTGCGGCCCCGTGGTCGTTCTTGTCTCTGTTGAGTTCGTGCGACGGTGACCGCCGGTCGGTCGTGGACGTCGAGGCCCGCTCCTTCTCGGGCCGCCGCTGGGACCGTCTTCGGTTACCGAAGGAGCGCAGTCACAGTCAATGGACCTCGGAGTCGACGACTGAACAAACCGGTCTCAGGTGACTACCGTTTTGATCACACGGTCACCACGGCCGGACAGACCGGAAGGTCGAGCACATGAGTTCCGAAAGCCCCTTCGCAGAGCCGAACCATCTTCAGAGGCATGGCGCCGGGATCCCACAACCACAGGCCCGCGTCTCAGCAGGGTTGCCGAGCGGATCTGCGCCCCATCCGCCCGGGTCCGCCGGTGGAGTACCACCAACTGTTGGCCGAGATGAGACATGGTTGGTCCGGCAGGTGCGGCCGCTGATCGACACCCAGCTCCCACCCGACGTCTTCGTCGCCCGTCTGCTCATTGCCTTGGAGGACCTGTCAGGATCCGACGCCCGCGAGGCGACCCGGATGTTGGAGAACCTCTGCGTGTGGCTCCTCGCGGCCATTCACGACTACACCGAGGGCGCCACCCTCGATGAAATGGCAACGCGCGGATGCGGTGCCGGGCCCCTCACAGCCGAGGAGAAGCTGGGTCTTCTCCTCACGGCGGCGCGGATGTCCTGGACGCGCGACCCTGCCGGCAGCTACGGCGACCCCGCGTCCACCTCCCACCGGATCACGTTGGCGACGATCTGCGCATCGCAGCTCGAACAGACCCAGCACCCCGAAGCCGTGCTGGAGGGCTGGGCGAGGGCCGTCGCAGACGAAGATGCAGTTTCACCTGTGAGCCCCTCCGAGCACACCGTGTTGCTGGACGAACTGTGTACCCGCCTCGAGACGGCGGCTGTTGCGCCACCGTCCGCCGACGATGCGTCCCTCCTCGTCGAGTGGGTCACGACCGCGTCTGCCGATCGGCAGTGGAGGTCCGTCCTGGCCTGTGCGGACCTCCTGCGTGACGTCGTCGAACATGACCTCCACCGCCAGGCACGTCGAGATCTGGTCGACGCCGTCGACGACTATGCCGACGCAACCGGTACCGGCGCGTCCGACCGGCTGTCCTGCGTGCTGTGGATCAGCCGTGCCCTGTGGACCGACCCCCGTGAATGGCTCCCCCAGCACCCGGGGGCGCCGGCAGAGTCGCTGGTCCGTGGCGCTGTGTTCGGCGCGATCGTCGCGTTGCGGGACTTGGACCACCCGGGATGGGCGTTGGGTCACTGGCGTACTGAGGAGCGGGCCCACGGGGACGACGAGGAGCAGCCGTGAACAGCCCCAGGGGCCACACTCCTTGGC
This sequence comes from Solicola agrisoli, assembly GCF_049059935.1. Classification (NCBI taxonomy): domain Bacteria; kingdom Bacillati; phylum Actinomycetota; class Actinomycetes; order Propionibacteriales; family Nocardioidaceae; genus Solicola; species Solicola agrisoli. The sequence goes on from NZ_JBMGQR010000139.1 coordinate 1,917, forward strand.
GTGCAGCAGCGGGCGTTCAGGGGGAGGGAGCGGATCCTGGGCGGGCCTACGCTGTCGGCCTGCTTCGCGACCTGGCGCACGCATCCCCCGCAGCCAGGAGGCGCCTGGTGGCCCCCTGCCTGCCCGAACTCTCGAGCCAGGAGGAGCTCCTGGTGTCGGTCAACGTCCACATGGGCCGGCTGTGTGACCAGCTGGTGCGTCGCACCTTCGAAGGCACGCGTCGAGGCCCGGCGACCGACGTGGTCCAGGCGGGGTGGGACCAGCAGCTCATCGGGGAGGACGGGGACGACGAGTGGGTGTACGTCGTGATGGGACGCCTGCTGTGGTCCCCGCGAACACGGTCGCCGCACCTCCCGGAGTCCTCGCTCGTCTACTTCCGTTGCCTTCTTGCGATCTGCCTCAGCGAACTCGACCGAGCGGCCGACGCAGACACGCTGCTGGACGCGTGGGCAGATGGTCGCCCGGTTGGCCGACACGGGACGAGCCCGCAGTTCGAGCCGCCCCCATCTCCTACCCCGCGCCGCTCAGAACGCCGGGAGGTCGGCGACAACCTCGTCCACATGCTGCGCCAACACACCGACCACGGCGCCTGCCAAGAGATGGTGGACTGGTCCCACCGCATCGACGCGGTGGGCCAGGTCAGCTACTACAGCGGCGACGAGGCGGGCTCGTGGATCGTCCCGGAGCTCATCGATCTCGTCAGGTACCTCGTCCAGCAGCAACCCGGGCTCCGACGTGAAAGGGACCTGACCCTGGCGCACCGGTCGGCACCGGGCCTTTCGACGGTGTCCGAGTCAGCCTGGCTGGACGTTCAACGCCTCATCGCCGAGGCGCTGTGGAACGACGAGCCTGCCTCGGACATCTTCGACACCGGAGACAACGGTCAGCAGACGGCCCTCGCAGCCGTCCAGGCAGCGGTGCTGAGCCTCGCGAGCTTCGACGAGCCCGCAAACGTCGTGACCCGTTGGCGGCGGGTGCGCGACGCATCTGGCTGACGTGACCTGAGCTTCTCGAAGGCCGCCGTGACAGATGTGGCTTCTTCTCGCCGGGTCGTCAAGGGGCCCATCTGGGTGGTTACGCATCCACCAGGACAGGCGCATGGTGATCGCACCAGCACTTCTCGGGGCGCTCGCGGCGTTCGACCATCTGCGGGTGGTCGGTCATGTCGTGCTCACCTGATCGGTGCGCTCGACTACTCCACGAGGAGAACCGTGTTCGGAAACAAGACCG
>NZ_JBMGQR010000140.1:0-3062 GCF_049059935.1 Solicola agrisoli
GCGACGACCGCGGCCAGGACGGTCGCGACGGCCCACGCGAGCACCGCCCACCCTCCGTGCGACCGCGGCTCCGGGCTCGCCGGCGGGCCCGCGGGGCGGGTCATCGGGGGCGGAGCGGGGGATGCGGTCACCCTCCTACGATGACGCATCGGGCAAAGCCCCGTCACGTCGACGGGCGAGGTCGTGGCGATCGTCTCGCCGGGTCGGACGGTCCTCGCGTGTGCGGCGCTCCCTGGGCGTCTGTGGGCCCCGGCCCCGCGAGGGGGGCATCACGCGTCGCCCCGTAGGGCCTCTCGCGGCCCTTGACGCGCCGCTGAGGGCCGGTCTGGGGACGACGGTGCGCACGTTCTCGGGGCCGGTTCACCCGAGATGGCCCTCAGGACCGGTATAGTGGACGACGAAGGATCGCCTCACCGCACCTGCTCCCCGTCGACACCGATCGGGGGCGCCGCCGGCGGGCGATCCTCGACATGTCCGGCCCGAGGGGCCGGGTCGTGCGCCCCGGCGCACACCGACGACCAGGAGGCCGTAGCCGCGTGAGCGACACCCCCGACACGCCCACCCCGAACGACGTCGACCACCACGACGCAGTCGCACCGACCTCCCCGGTGGCCACCCCCGGATCGGGGTACGACGCCAGCAACATCCAGGTGCTCGAGGGCCTCGAGGCGGTGCGCAAGCGTCCCGGCATGTACATCGGCTCCACCGGCGAGCGCGGCCTGCACCACCTCGTCTACGAGGTCGTCGACAACTCCGTCGACGAGGCGCTGGCCGGCTACTGCTCGGTGATCGACGTGACGCTGCAGGAGGACGGCGGCGTCCGCGTCGTCGACGACGGCCGCGGCATCCCCGTCGACGAGCACCCGATCGAGAAGATCCCGGCCGTGACGCTGGTGCTCACCTCGCTGCACGCCGGCGGCAAGTTCGGCGGCGGCGGGTACAAGGTGTCGGGCGGTCTGCACGGCGTCGGCGTCTCGGTGGTCAACGCGCTGTCCACCCGGCTCCTGGTCGAGGTGCGCCGCGACGGCTTCACCTGGTCGCAGTCGTTCACCTACGGCGTGCCCGACGGCCCGCTCGTCAAGGGCGAGCCCACCGACGAGACCGGCACCACCACGACGTTCTACGCGAGCGCCGACATCTTCGAGACGGTCGAGTACTCCTTCGAGACGCTCGCCCGCCGCTTCCGCGAGATGGCCTTCCTCAACAAGGGCCTCGAGATCGTCGTGCGCGACGGCCGCAGCGGCGCGACGGCCACGCTCGACCCGGCGAGCGACGGCGTCAGCGCCGAGGACGCCGCCGTGGAGGTCGTCGACGAGTCCGAGGCCCACGACGCCGGCGACGGCACCCTCGAGCGCCGCTTCCGCTACGACGCCGGCCTGATCGACTACGTGCACCACATCAACACCGGCAGCAAGGCGCCGATCCACAAGGACATCATCGCGATCGAGGCCGAGGACGAGGCGTCCGGCCTCAGCCTCGAGATCGCCATGCAGTGGAACATCGGGTTCTCCGAGTCGGTGCACACCTTCGCCAACACGATCAACACCCACGAGGGTGGCACGCACGAGGAGGGCTTCCGCTCGGCGCTGACCAACACGGTCAACCGCTTCGCGCTGGCGCAGAACCTCGTGAAGAAGCCCGAGGACCGCCTCACCGGCGACGACGTCCGCGAGGGCCTGACCGCGATCATCTCGGTCAAGCTCGCCGAGCCGCAGTTCGAGGGCCAGACCAAGACCAAGCTCGGCAACACCGAGGCGCGGTCCTACGTCCAGACGGTGCTCAACGACCACCTCGGCGCGTGGTTCGAGCAGAACCCCGCCGAGGGCAAGACCATCGTGCGCAAGTCGATCGACGCGGCCGCCGTACGCATGGCGGCCCGCAAGGCCCGCGACCTCGCCCGCAACCGCAAGGGCCTGATGGGCGGCGGCGGCCTGCCGGGCAAGCTCGCCGACTGCCGCTCGCGCAACCCCGAGGAGTGCGAGATCTTCGTGGTGGAGGGCAACTCCGCCGGCGGCTCGGCCAAGGGCGGACGCGACTCGCGGATCCAGGCGATCCTCCCGCTGCGCGGCAAGATCCTCAACGTCGAGAAGGCGCGCATCGACCGGATCCTGCAGAACGCCGAGGTGCAGGCGATCATCTCCGCGCTCGGCACGGGCGTGCACGACGACTTCGACATCAACAAGCTGCGCTACCACAAGGTGGTGCTGATGGCCGACGCCGACGTCGACGGCCAGCACATCTCCACCCTGCTGCTGACGCTGCTGTTCCGGTTCATGAAGCCGCTGATCGACGCCGGCCACGTCTACCTCGCGCAGCCGCCGCTGTACAAGATCAAGTGGACCAACGCCCCGCACGAGCTGGCCTACAACGACCGCGAGCGCGACGTGCTGCTCGAGGCCGGCGAGGCGGCCGGGCGCCGGCTGCCCAAGGAGGCGCCCGTCCAGCGCTACAAGGGTCTCGGCGAGATGAACGACTCCGAGCTGTGGGAGACCACGATGGACCCCGACAACCGGATCCTGCGCCAGGTCACCCTCGACGACGCCGCCAACGCCGACGAGATCTTCACCGTCCTCATGGGCGAGGACGTCGAGCCGCGTCGCAAGTTCATCCAGAGAAACGCCAAGGACGTCCGATTCCTCGACATCTGAGGAGTGAGCGAGCTCCAGCGAGCGAGCCCCGCAAGATGTCGAGCAGAAAACACAGCCATCGACACCTTGGGCATCTGACCAGCCAGTTGCCCAGCCACGTCGACGAGAACCGGATAGGTAGCCACCGTGACTGAGACCCCCGAGACCGACCGCACCGTGCCGGTCGAGCTGCAGGTCGAGATGCAGCGCTCGTACATCGACTACGCGATGAGCGTGATCGTGTCGCGCGCCCTGCCCGACGTGCGCGACGGCCTCAAGCCGGTGCACCGTCGGGTCCTGTATGCGATGTTCGACGGCGGCTACCGTCCCGACCGCGGCTTCTCCAAGTGCAGCCGCATCGTCGGTGATGTCATGGGTCAGTACCACCCGCACGGCGACACCTCGATCTACGACACCCTGGTGCGCCTCGCGCAG
>NZ_JBMGQR010000141.1:0-2911 GCF_049059935.1 Solicola agrisoli
CCCCGACGACGTCGCGGCCGCCCTGCGCGACGACACCACGCTGTGCACGGTGATGACCGCCAGCAACGAGGTGGGCACCGTGCAGCCCGTCGCCGAGATCGCCGCGGTCGCGCGCGACCGCGGCGTGCCGTTCCACACCGACGCCGTGCAGGCCGCCGGGGCGGTCGACCTCGACGTGCGTGCGCTCGGCGTGGACACCCTCGCGATCTCCGGGCACAAGCTGGGTGCCCCCAAGGGCGTCGGGGCGCTCTACGTCCGGCGCGGCGTGCGGCTGGAGCCGCTGGTGCACGGGGGAGGACAGGAGCGGGGCCGCCGATCGGGCACCGAGGACGTCGCCGGCGCCGTCGGCCTGGCCCGCGCGCTCGAGCTCGCGACCGCCGCCGACCACGTCGCGCAGGCCGCCGCGAGGGACGCCTTCGTCGCGACTGTGCTCGATGTCTCACCCGGGGCGTTCCTCACCGGGCACCCGAGCCGTCGTCTACCCTCCCACGCGTCCTTCTGCGTGCCGGGCACGTCGGGGGAGGCGGTGCTGCTCCGCCTGGAGGAGCAGCACGGGGTGGTCGCGTCGGCCGGATCGGCCTGTGCCGCCGGGAGCGACGAGCCGTCCGCGGTGCTGCTCGCGTGCGGGATCGACCCCGACGTGGCCCGGACCGCGATCCGATTCTCGTTTCCCGATCTCCGCCAGGTGGATGAGGCCCGTGAGATCGGATTCGCCGTGGGGCGGGCGGTCGGCGTCGTCGCCTCGTCAACTGCCTCTACCCCACTCGTCCACGACACGCCATCTGGGGTTTGATTTCTCGTCGAGTCGACGCTTATATTCCTCCCGGCCCTACGGCCACCCCCACAACCTCATAGCGCGCACCGGCCTTCGCCTAGTCCTGCCACCGGTGTCGCGTCCCCGTCATCGACGACAACCCGGCAGGAGCGGAGGACCCACCGAAATCCGCCCGGAAAGTTCCGGGCTCGGGGTGCAGTCCTTTCACAGGACGGGGCACTCTTTCGCCCTAACCCGACAGCTCACTTCGTAGGCGTGGAGAGGGACACACCCATGCTCGCGAATCTTCGCTGGCGGTCAGTGCTTGCGCTGCCGCTCGTCCTGGCCGTCGCACTCGGCCTCATGGTCTTCACGGCCAACCACTCCGACGCCGCGGCCAAGAAGGCCGCCCAGCGCAACGCCAAGGTCGTCAAGGCCGTCAAGGTGGCCAAGAAGCAGATCGGCGACCCGTACCGCCGCGGCGGCACCGGCCCCAACGGCTTCGACTGCTCCGGCCTCACGCAGTACTCGTTCAAGAAGGCCGGGATCAACATCCCCCGCACCAGCGGCTCGCAGTCCAACGCGCTCCGCAAGATCTCGAAGTCGAAGATGAAGCGCGGCGACCTGATCTACTTCACCCGCGGTGGCCGCGTCTACCACGCCGCGATCTACCTGGGGAAGAAGAACGGGCACAAGATCATGCTCCACTCGTCGCGCCCGGGCACCCCGGTCCGCGTCAACCGGATCTTCAGCGACAGCTACCAGGTGCGCACGCTGCGTCTCTGACGCGCGACACGAACACCACTTGCGGCGCCGGTACCCCTCGGGGTGCCGGCGCTGCTGCATGCTGGGCCGATGCGTCTCGCACCGGTCGTGCCCGCCCTCGCCGTGCTCGCGCTGGTCGCCGGCTGCAGCGGGTCGGGCATCCCCGTGGCCTCCTCGTCCTCGGCCCCCGTCGCGACGACGCCCGCGGCCGTGTCGGCGCCGTCCCCCCTCACGGGGCTGCCGATGGACCGGCTGCCCCAGCACCCCGTCTACGTCGTGAAGATCGACAACACCCAGGCCGCGCGTCCCCAGGTGGGGGTCATCCACGCCGACGTCGTCGTCGAGGAGCTCGTCGAGGGAGGCCTGACCCGCCTGGCGGCCTTCTTCTACTCCAAGACGCCCGACGCGATCGGCCCGGTGCGGTCGATGCGGGCCACCGACGTGGCGATCGCGCGCCCGGCCGAGGCCACCGTCATCGCCTCGGGCGGGGCGCCGGCCACGATCGCGCTCGTCGAACGGGCCGGGATCCCCGTCATCAGCGAGGACACCGGTCAGCTGGACGTGCTCGTCAAGGCCGCCGACCGTCGGGCGCCGTACAACCGGATCCTCGACCTTCGACCCGTGGCCGACGCCGCCGACGACGTCCCGTCGGTCAAGCCGTACCTGCCGTTCGGTGCGGCCGACTCCCAGCCGGGCACCGATCCCGCGACCGCGTTCACGGTCCGCTTCGGCGCGGGCGCCGGGACGCGGTGGGCGCTGCAGGGCACGCGGTACCGCCGCCAGAACGGCCTCGCCGCACCGGGCAAGGAGTTCAAGGCCGACAACGTCCTGGTGCTGAAGGCGCCCGTGCAGTCGGCCGGCTACGCCGACGTCGCCGGGAACGACGTGCCCGAGACCGTGCTCGAGGGCAAGGGCGAGGCGACCCTGTTCCACGACGGGCAGATGGTCGAGGGCCGCTGGCGCAAGTCGTCGGCCTCGTCCCGGCTGCGCCTGGAGACCACCGACGGCGCCCCGCTCGAGGTCCCCGCCGGCCGTACCTGGATCGAGCTCGTCCCGGAGTCCACCGGGTCGGTCTCGGTGACCGATCCCGCGCAGTAGGGGCCTGGGTGGCTGCGCCTTCGGGTGCGGCGCCGCCGTGGTGCTCGCCGACGCGCACCTACGGGCGAGGTCGGCGCGGCCTGGGCGCCGCGGCCGGGTGCGGGTCTCGGTGGGTGGACGGTTCTCCACCACTGGCACCATCAGTCACACCGACCGTGGCAAAGGGTCGCTTCGCACGGTGAATTCACCACGGTCAGCGCCTGTTTGCCGTGGTTCGTGGGTGCTAAGCCAGCCCGCCGGCCTGGCGGAGGCTGACCAGGATCGTGCCGATGACGACCTCGACCTCGGCGCTGG
>NZ_JBMGQR010000142.1:0-2623 GCF_049059935.1 Solicola agrisoli
CTGCGCGGGCGCGGCGGCGCCGGCTTCCCCACCGGCATGAAGTGGGGCTTCATTCCCCAAGGCGACGGCAAGCCGCACTACCTGGTGGTCAACGCCGACGAGTCCGAGCCGGGCACCTGCAAGGACATCCCGCTGATGATGGCCTCGCCGCACACCCTCGTCGAGGGCGTGGCGATCACCTGCCACGCCATCCGGGCGAGCACCGCCTTCATCTACGTCCGCGGCGAGGTGCTGCACGTCGTGCGACGCCTGCAGGCCGCCGTCGCCGAGGCCTACGCCAAGGGCCTGCTCGGCAAGAACGTGCTGGGCTCGGGCGCCGACATCGATGTCGTCGTGCACGCCGGCGCCGGCGCGTACATCTGCGGCGAGGAGACCGCGCTGCTCGACTCCCTGGAGGGTCGACGCGGCCAGCCCCGCCTGCGCCCGCCGTTCCCGGCCGTCGCCGGGCTCTACGCCTGCCCCACGGTGATCAACAACGTCGAGTCGATCGCGTCCGTGCCCGCGATCCTCGAGCGCGGCGTCGACTGGTTCTCGTCCATGGGCACCGAGAAGTCCAAGGGCATGACGCTGTACTCGCTGTCGGGCCACGTGCGGAACCCCGGCCAGTTCGAGGCGCCGCTCGGCATCACGCTGCGCCAGCTGCTCGACCTCGCCGGCGGCATGCGCGAGGGCAGCACGCTCAAGTTCTGGACGCCCGGCGGCTCGTCGACGCCGATCCTCACCGAGGAGCACCTCGACGTGCCGCTGGACTACGAGGGCGTCGGCGGCGCCGGCTCGATGCTGGGCACCAAGGCCCTGCAGGTCTTCGACCAGACCACGTCGCTGGTGCGCTGCGTGCTGCGCTGGACCGAGTTCTACAAGCACGAGTCCTGCGGCAAGTGCACCCCGTGCCGCGAGGGCACCTGGTGGCTCGTGCAGGCGCTGCAGCGCCTCGAGGCCGGCCAGGGCCGCGAGGGCGACGTCGACCTGCTGCTCGACCTGTGCGACAACATCGTCGGCCGCTCGTTCTGCGCGCTCGCCGACGGTGCCGCCGCCCCGATCACCTCGGGCATCCGGCACTTCCGCTCCGAGTTCGAGGCCGGCATGACCACCCCCGCGTGGGAGCTGTTCCCCTACGAGGCGTCCGCGCTGGCGCCCGTCCGTGAGTCCCTCCGCACCACCCAGGGAGCGAGCGTATGACCGTCGCGAAGGAGGGCTCGGCGCAGGCGGACACCACGCCGGTCGAGCTCGTCACGCTCACCATCGACGACGTCGAGGTCAGCGTCCCCAAGGACACCCTGCTCATCCGCGCCGCCGAGCTGATGGGCGTCGCCATCCCGCGGTTCTGCGACCACCCGCTCCTCGAGCCCGTGGGCGCGTGCCGCCAGTGCCTCGTCGAGATCCCCGACATGGGCAACGGACGTGGGGCGCCCAAGCCCACCGCGTCGTGCACGCAGCCCGTCATGCCCGGCATGGTGGTCCGGACGCAGGTCTCCTCGCCGGTCGCCGAGAAGGCGCAGCACGGGATCATGGAGTTCCTGCTGATCAACCACCCGCTCGACTGCCCGGTCTGCGACAAGGGCGGCGAGTGCCCCCTGCAGAACCAGGCGATGAGCAACGGCGAGGGCGAGTCGCGCTTCACCGAGACCAAGCGCACCTACGCCAAGCCGATCAACATCTCGAGCCAGGTGCTGCTCGACCGCGAGCGCTGCGTGCTCTGCGCCCGCTGCACCCGCTTCTCCGAGCAGATCGCCGGCGACCCCTTCATCGCACTCGTCGAGCGCGGCGCCCTGCAGCAGGTGGGCATCTACGAGCGCGAGCCGTTCGACTCCTACTTCTCGGGCAACACCATCCAGATCTGCCCGGTCGGTGCGCTCACCAGCGCGTCCTACCGCTTCCGCTCGCGCCCGTTCGACCTCGTCTCGACGCCGTCGGTGGCCGAGCACGACTCGTGCGGCGCAGCGGTGCGCGTCGACCACCGTCGCGGCAAGGTCATGCGCCGCCTGGCCGGCGACGACCCCGAGGTCAACGAGGAGTGGATCAGCGACAAGGACCGCTTCTGCTTCACCTGGCCCACGCGTCCCGACCGCCTGACCCACCCGCTCGTCCGCGACCCCGACTCCGGTGAGCTCGAGCCGGCCTCGTGGCCCGCCGCGCTGGCCGTCGCCGGACGCGGGCTCGCCGCGCTCGGCTCGCGCGTCGGCGTGCTGCCCGGCGGACGCCTGCCGCTCGAGGACGCGTACGCCTACGCCAAGCTGGCGCGGGTCGCGATCGGCACCAACGACGTCGACTTCCGGGCCCGCCCGCACTCGGTCGAGGAGGCCGACTTCCTGGCCGCGCTCGTCGCCGGCACCGGGCTCGGCGTCACCCACGCCGACCTCGAGCACGCCGGCACCGTCGTGCTCGCGGGCCTGGAGCCCGAGGACGAGGCCGCCACGATCTTCCTGCGGCTGCGCAAGGCCCACCGCCAGCACGGCACCCAGGTGGTGGCGATCGCCAGCCACACCACCCGCGGCCTGTCCAAGGCCGGTGGACGCCTGGTGCCCACCACGCCCGGCGACGAGGCCAAGGCCCTCGCGGCCCTGGCCGACGACGAGTCCCTCGGGCTCGGGGCCGCCGACGTCGTGCTGGTCGGCGAGCGCCT
>NZ_JBMGQR010000143.1:0-2381 GCF_049059935.1 Solicola agrisoli
CCGTCACCGCAGAACGCCACCACCTGGCGGCTCCGGTCGAGCGCCGACGCGCCGAGCGCCTGCGGCATCGCGTTGGCCATCGACCCGAGGTTGTACGAGCCGAGGTGACGACGGGTGCCGCGCATCTGCACGAACCGCGCCAGCCAGACCGTCGACATGCCGGTGTCGGCGGTGAAGATCGCGTCGTCGGCGGCCTGGCGGTCGATGCTGGCGGCCAGCTGCTCGGGCCGGATCGCGCGCTCGGTGTTGTCGACGAGCTTGCGGACCAGGCCGAACCGCTTGTGGTCGTAGGCCGCGTCGGTGAGGTGCTGCTGCCCCTCGTTCCAGCTCTCGTACCTGCTGCGCGACGCGTCCAGGTGCGAGGTGTCGGCGTGGGGGTGCAGCAGCGGGCGGAGCGCGGCCAGCGTCGTCTCGGCGTGGCCGACGAGGCCGAGGTCGACGTGGACGCGGCGTCCGATGTTCTCGCCGCGGGCGTCGACCTGGATCACGGTCTTGCCCGTCGGGTACCACTCGCGGTACGGGAAGTCGGTGCCGACCAGCAGCAGCACGTCGCACTCGTCGAAGGCGTGCTGCGCGGCCGGGTTACCGAGCAGGCCGGACTGCCCGACCTGGTAGCGGTTGTCGCACTCGAGGCCCTCCTTGGCCTTGAGCGAGAGCACCATCGGGGCCGAGAGCAGCTGGGCGGTGGCGAGGACGTCGTCGCGGGCGTCGAGCGCTCCCCTGCCCACGAGCATCGTCACGCTCGTGGCGTCGTTGAGCAGCCGTGCGGCCTCGGCGAGCTGGTCGGCGCCGGGCGTCGTCGACGGGTGGTGGTCGACGAAGCGCGGCGCCTCGGTGCCCTTGGGCAGCTCGAGGTCGCCGACGTCACCGGGGAGCGTGACGACCGCGACGCCCTGGTGCTGGTTGGCGGCGTTGACGGCCTGCTCCAGCACGTACGGGAACTGCTCGGCGCTGGTGACGGTGCGCGAGTAGACCGCGACGTCCTTGAACAGGGCGTCGTTGTCGACCTCCTGGAAGTACTCGCTGCCCATCTCGGCCGTGGGCACCTGGCCGCAGATCGCGAGCACGGGCGCGTGGGACTTCTTGGCGTCGTAGAGACCGTTGAGCAGGTGGATCGAGCCCGGCCCGACGGTGCCGGCGCAGACGCCGATCCGTCCGGTCAGCTGGGCCTGCGCACCGGCGGCGAACGCGCCCACCTCCTCGTGCCGGACCCCGATCCACTCGATCCGGTCCTCGGTGCGGATGGCTTCGGTGACGGGGTTCAGCGCGTCGCCGACCACGCCCCAGACGGTCGTGACGCCGTGGTCGGCGAGAGCGGTGACGAGCATGCGGGCGACGGTGGTCATCAGTTCTCCTCGGGGAGTGCGGTGCTCAGGGGGTGAAGGCGTCGGGATCGGCGGACGCCCAGTCGCGGGCCCACGCCTCGGGTGGGTCGTGCAGCAGCTCACCGTCGCCGAGCCAGTCGTAGAGCTCGGCGTACGAGCGGGTGGCGGAGTGGCCGACGCGGCGGCGCAGCATGCGCGGGTGCAGGTGCGCGGGACCGGGCACACCCATCGAGGCCATCATGCGCTGGGCCTCGGCGACGGTCGCCTCGTGGTAGCGGAAGACGCGCTCGGTCTTGTCGACGACGTCCAGGGCCCTGGCGCGGCGGGGGTCCTGGGTGGCCACGCCCACCGGGCACTGGTTGGTGTGGCAGCGCTGCGACTGGATGCAGCCGGTCGCCATCATCATCGCGCGGGCGGCGTTGGTGTAGTCGGCACCCTGGATCAGGCGCTTGACCACGTCCGAGCCGCTGGCGACCTTGCCGGCCGCGCCGATGCGGACCCGGTCGCGCAGGCCGGTGCCGACGAGCGCGTTGTGGACGGTGATCAGGCCCTCGGTGAGCGGGGCGCCCATGTGGTCCTCGTACTCCAGCGGCGCCGCACCGGTGCCGCCCTCGGAGCCGTCGACGACGATGAAGTCGGGCGTCACGCCCTCGGCCACCATCGCCTTGCAGATCGCCAGCACGTCCTCGCGCGACCCGACGCAGAGCTTGAACCCGGTGGGCTTGCCGCCCGCGAGCTCGCGCATCCGTGCGACGAACCGCACCAGCTCACGCGGCGTGGAGAACACCCGGTGCGACGCCGGGCTCACGCACTTCTCGCCGACGGGCACGTTGCGGGCCTCGGCGATCTCGGGCGTCACCTTGGCCGCGGGCAGCACGCCGCCGATGCCGGGCTTGGCGCCCTGGCTGAGCTTGAGCGAGACGAGCTTGACGCTGTCGTGCGCGGCCTTGTCGGCGAACATGTCGGGGTCGAAGTCGCCGTCGGCGGTACGGGCCCCGAAGTACCCGCTCCCGAGCTCCCAGACGAGGTCTCCCCCGTGCTCGAGGTGGTACTTCG
>NZ_JBMGQR010000144.1:0-2299 GCF_049059935.1 Solicola agrisoli
CCCGAGGCGCGCGAGCCCCGGGAGACCGGCCGCGAGCCCGTCGAGCCGGACGCGCCGCTCGCCGAGCCCACCTGGACGCTGCGCGGCGTCTCGATGCGCGTCGAGCCGGGCCAGCTGGCGGCGATCGTCGGGCCCACCGGGTCGGGCAAGACCACCACCACCTACCTGATCCCGCGCTTCTACGACGTCACCGCCGGCTCGGTGCGCATCGACGACCACGACGTCCGCGACCTGACGATGGGCTCGCTGGCCGACACCGTCGGCACCGTCACGCAGGAGCCGTACCTGTTCCACGGCTCGATCCGCGACAACCTCGCCTACGCCCGTCCCGACGCGACGTTCGACGAGATCGTCCAGGCCGCGCGCGACGCCAACATCCACGACACGATCGTGTCGTTCGCCGAGGGCTACGAGACGATCACCGGCGAGCGGGGCTACCGGCTGTCGGGCGGGGAGAAGCAGCGCCTGGCGATCGCCCGCGTCCTGCTGATGGACCCGCCCGTCCTGATCCTCGACGAGGCGACCTCCGCGCTCGACACCGAGACCGAGCGGCTCGTCCAGGAGGCGCTCGAGCGGGCCACCCGGGGGCGCACCACGATCGCGATCGCCCACCGGCTGTCGACGATCCGCGCGGCGGACGTCATCTTCGGCGTCGAGCACGGCGAGCTCGTCGAGCAGGGCACCCACGACGAGCTCCTCGCAGCCGGCGGCCTGTACGCCCGGCTCTACGTCGAGCAGCTCGGCGACGGCGACGCACCCCGTCCGACGCAGGACGTCCGCCGCGCCGACCTCCCCGTCTGAGCCTGCCGCCCGCCCGCCCGTCGCCGAGATACGGGTTCTGCACCACCGCGATGCTTTCGGTGGTGCAGAACCCGTATCTCGCGCACTCGCGGGGGGGGCGGGGGGGGCGGGCTAGGGCGACGAGAGGCGTTCGACGACGGTGGCGACGCGGTCGGAGGGGATGGCGAAGCCGATGCCGATGTTGCCGCCGCCGAGGCTGGCGATGGAGGTGTTGACGCCGATCACGCGGCCCTGGGCGTCGATCAGCGGGCCGCCGGAGTTGCCGGGGTTGATCGACGCGTCGGTCTGCAGCGCCTCGGCGCGGGTGTCGCCGAGCCGGACGCTCCGGTCGACCGCGCTGACGATGCCGGCCGTCACCGTGCCGCTGAGGCCGAGCGGCGAGCCCACCGCGATGACGCCGTCGCCCACCTCCACGGTCCGCGACGAGCTGGCCAGCGGCAGCGGGTCGACACCGCCCGGCACGTCGACGCGCAGCACCGCGAGGTCGTCGCGCTCGCTGACGCCGAGCACCTCGGCGTCCACGGCGCGGTCCTCGCCGAAGCGCACGGTGACGTCGGGCGACCCCTCGCCCACGACGTGGGCGTTGGTGACCACCAGACCCTCGTCGACGACGAACCCGCTCCCGCTGGAGCGGTCGCCGCCGCGCCGCACCTGCACCGACACCACGCTCGGCAGCACCCGCTGCGCAACCTCGGCGGTGGTGCCGGACCCGCCGCGGTCGCGGTCCAGCCCGATGCTCGCGGCGGTGTCGTCGTCGCCGCCGGTCAGCGCGACCACGCCTCCCGTCGCGCCGACGGCGAGCAGCGCCACCACGACGGCGGCGACCACCGCCACCCGTCCCCGGCGGGGCGGGCGGTCGGGCGCCACCGGCTCGGCCGGGGCGCCCAGCGGCGGCGGTCCGCCCAACACCGGGTGCGACGCCGGCTCGGGCAGCGGTCCGGTACGGACGGGGCCCGTCTGCGGACGGACGAAGTCCGGTCCTCGGTGCGCGGTCATGGGAGCCTCCCGGTGAAGCGGAGCGACGCCGCGGCTGCGAGCATCGCGAGGACGAGCCCGCCGCCGATGAACCACGAGCTGATCTCCTGGGTCTCGGTGCGGTAGCCGATCGAGCTGCCGAGGTCCTCGTAGACGCCCTCGAGCTCCTCGGCGCTGGCGGCCTCGTAGGCCTCGCCGCCGGTCTCGTCTGCGATCTGGGCGAGGGTCTCGCGGTCCACGGGCACGCTGAGGTTGCCGAGCGTCCCGCCGTCGGTGCCGTACGCGATCGTCGACACCGGCACGTCCGCGCCGAGCGCCGCCTGGATGCCCGCGTCCACGGGCGATCCCTGCGAGTTCTGCCCGTCGCTCAGCAGCACGACGCGGGCGGGCACGGGCTCCCCCTCGCCGTCCGCGGCCGCGCGCTGCGACGCCTCGACCGAGGTGGTGATCGCGTCGCCGATGGCGGTGCCGCCGTCGGGCGACATGGAGGCCAGCGCCCGCTGCACCTCGGCGCGGTCGGTGG
>NZ_JBMGQR010000145.1:0-2248 GCF_049059935.1 Solicola agrisoli
GGGGTTGGGGGGGGGGGGGCCGCCCCCCCGGCGGGTTGGTCGCGCGGGGGCGGCCCGGCCGCGCCGTCGACCCCCCGGGGGGGGGGGGCGCCCGGCGGGCCCCCCCCCCCGACGCACGACCACCACTGACGAGGACGACAGATGACCTTCCTGGACGGGAACGTCGGGCTGATCCTGCAAGGGTTCTGGCTCACGCTCCAGCTGCTGGTGCTGGCCGGCATCTGCTCGTTCGTGCTCGGCACGATCCTCGCGGCCTTCCGCGTCAGCCCGGTCCCGCTGCTGCGCGGCGCGGCGGTGGTGTACGTCTCGATCTTCCGCAACACCCCGCTGCTGGTGGTGTTCATCTTCGTCTTCATCGCCGGCCCCCGACTCGGGATCAACTACCCGTTCCTGGTCAAGGGCGTCATCGCGATGTCGCTGTACACCTCGGCGTTCGTCGCCGAGGCGCTGCGCTCGGGCATCAACTCGGTGCCCGTCGGGCAGGCCGAGGCCGCGCGCTCGATCGGGCTCACGTTCGGCCAGAGCATGCGCGAGGTCGTCATGCCGCAGGCGCTGCGCGCCGTCATCCCCCCGATGGCCAGCGTGCTCATCGCGATGGCGAAGAACACCTCGGTCGCCGCCGCGTTCGGGCTCGCCGAGGCCACCGCCACGATGCGCGGCCTGACCAACAACAACGCCAACGAGCGAATCATGATCTTCCTGGTCTTCGCGCTCGGCTACATCGTCATCGTCGAGCTGATGTCGTTCTCGGCCAACCGCCTCGAGCGCCGCTGGAGGGTCGCCTGATGAGCCTCGTCCTGTTCGACCAGCCCGGCCCCAGGGCGCGCGCCCGCCAGCGCCTGTTCAACCTCCTCGCGCTCGTCCTGGTCGTGGGCCTGCTGGCCCTGATCGTCTGGCGCCTGTACGACCGCGGACAGCTGGAGTACCGGCTGTGGGAGCCGTTCGTCACCCCGGCCTACATCCAGGCGCTGCTCGTCGACGGGCTGCTCAAGACCCTGCAGGCTGCCGGGACGTCCATCGCGTTCGCCGTGGTCTTCGGTCTCGTGTTCGGCATCGGCAAGCTGTCGGACCACGCGTGGGTGCGGTGGCCGTGCTGGGCGGTGGTGGAGTTCTTCCGCGCCGTCCCCCTGCTGCTGCTCATCACGTTCATCTTCTTCGCGTTCGGCGTCGGCGACGGCTTCGGCCCCTACTGGTCGCTCGTCGTCGGACTCACCCTCTACAACGGCTCGGTGCTCGCCGAGATCTTCCGGGCCGGGATCCTGGCCGTCCCGACGGGTCAGGCCGAGGCGGCCTACGCGCTCGGCATGCGCAAGACGCAGGTGGTGACGCTGGTGCAGCTGCCGCAGGCGGTCAAGATCATGCTGCCGTCGCTGATCAGCCAGTGCGTCGTCGCGCTCAAGGACACCAGCCTCGGCGCGTACATCCTGGCCCCAGGCCTGACCTTCGTCGGACGCTCGATCTACACCGAGTTCCAGAACCAGGTCCCCACCGCCATCGTGCTGGCGGCGCTCTACATCGTCGTCAACCTCATCCTCACTGCCGTCGCCACCTGGGCGCAGAAGCGCTACGTCGGCGAGAAGACCCTCGCGGTGCCGATGGTCGGCGACGGCGCCAGCGGGCTCGCCCCTGCCAGCCACCGGGGCGTCTAGCCCCGGGACGGTTTCGGCGTGACCCAGAGCCGGATGGTGCCCTCGACGACGGTGGTGCCGTCGGCACGCGTGGCCCACACCCGCACCGGGACGTCGGGCGCGTCCGCCCAGGCCTCGGGCGTGGTCTCGGCGTGGCAGACCACCGCACTGTCGGACTTGGCCAGGTAGTCGACGTCCATGCCCTTGGGCAGCCAGCGCATGCCGTCGGGCACCGTGGCCTCGGCCAGCAGGCCCATGGCCGCCTCGAGCCCGTTGCACACGGCGATCGCGTGCACGGTGCCGATGTGGTTTTGCACGCCCCAGTGCTTGGCGACGCGCACCTCGGCGCGGTGCGGCTCCATCACCTGCACGTGCGGCAGCACCGACCCGAAGTACGGGGCCTTGAGCGCGAACGCCGCGGAGAACAGCCGCGAGCCGAGGACGGGGACGCTGCTGACCTTCTTGTACAGGTCGTAGGTGGCGGTCATGCCGTCATGCTACTCACGGGTAACCGTCGCTGTCTGCACCCGTCAGGCGGCGCTCGTCACCGTCTCGTCGGCGACGAAGCCGGACGAGTCGCCCTCGAGCACCCGGCTCGGCTCCCCCGCCACGCTGACCGG
>NZ_JBMGQR010000146.1:0-2207 GCF_049059935.1 Solicola agrisoli
CCCGCATCGCCTGCTCGCGCTCGGCGGTCGACAGCTGCTGGCGCAGCGTCGACAGCAGCTCGCGGCGCGAGCCGATGTACAGGCCCCACCCGACCGTCAGGCCGATGACGGCCATCGTGGCGAAGAGCGTGAACCACCAGCTCTCGTCGGTGGAGGGGTTGAGGGTGCTCAGGACCGTGCCGACCACGACCGACAGCACCGCGATCGGGACGATCTCGCGCCACCGTCGCCGGGTCGACAGCGACACCAGGACGAGCGTCGCGGGCCCGCCGCTGGTCGCCGACACCACCCCGAAGAGGGTCACGACCAGGGCGACGAGGAACGGCGAGCGTCGCCGCCAGTGCATCAGCATGAGGGCGACCAGGCCGAGGCCGAGGTCGAGCCCCAGCCACCACCGGTCGTTCGACCACTGCCACTCGGCGAACGTCGACCACGCGACGCCCGAGATGGCCAGGACGAGCAGGAGCCGCCAGGTGTGGCCCCACCACCTCAGGGGCGGCGCGCTCGCGGGCTCGACGGGCCGGGTGGTGGCGCCGGCGGCGGCCAGGCGTCGCCGGACGGCGGGGACGAGCCGGTCGCTCGAGCCGACCAGCACGCCCAGGGCGACCGTCACCGCCACGGCGACGACCGCGAGGCCGCCGGCGGACCGCCACGACTCGTCGGAGGTCGGGTCCAGCCGCTCCGCCACCGTGCTCGCGACGACCGCGAGCGCCGCGACCGGGACGATCTCGCGCCACCGGCGTCGGGTCGACAGCGAGACCAGGGCCAGCGCGGCCGGGCCGGCGGCGGAGAACGACACGACGCCGGCGAGCGTCACGACGGTCGCCACCGTCACCGGACGGCGGCGGCGCCAGAGCACCAGGACGAGGGCCCCGACCCCGAGCAGGAGGTCGAGCGCGAGCCAGCGGCGATCGTTCGCCCACTGCCATCCCGCCACCGACCCCCAGGCGATCCCGGAGATGCCGAGGACCAGGGCCAGCCGCCACGTGTGACCCCACCACGTCAGCGGACGCGCTGCGGTGGGCTCGGTGGGCACGTCCGTCAGCGTAGGGGGGTGCGGGTCCGCCGGACCACCGTCCCGGGGTGAGGGTGACCCCCTACTTTCGGCTCAGGCGACTCAGGCTTCGTCCTGATGCGCCTCGCCCCCCGGCTGCGACAGGCTGGGGCCCATGATCACAGTCGAAGGTCTCTCCAAGCGCTACGGCGGCTTCGTCGCCGTCGACGACGTCTCGTTCACCGCACAGCCCGGTCAGGTGACCGGGTTCCTCGGCCCCAACGGCGCCGGCAAGTCCACCACGATGCGCATCATCACCGGGCTCACCCACCAGGACCGCGGCACCGCCACGGTCGGGGGCCACCGGTACGCCGAGCTGCCCAACCCCAGCCGCCACGTCGGCGTCCTGCTGGACGCCTCGGCCCAGCACGCCGGCCGCACCGGACGCGAGGTGCTCACGCTGGGCGCGATGACCATGGGACTGCCCATGTCGCGCGTCGAGGAGATGCTGAACCTCGTCAGCCTCACCGGCAGCGAGTCCAAGCGGCGCATCCGCAACTACTCGCTCGGCATGCGCCAGCGCCTCGGCATCGCCCACGCGCTGCTCGGCGACCCGCAGATCCTGATCCTCGACGAGCCCGCCAACGGCCTGGACCCGGCCGGCATCCACTGGATGCGCGGCCTGCTCCGCGAGTACGCGAACCGCGGTGGCACCGTCCTGCTGTCCTCGCACCTGCTGCACGAGGTCGAGGTGATCGCCGACGAGCTGATCGTCATCGGCAACGGCAAGATCCAGGCCCAGGGCACCAAGGCCGAGCTGCTGCAGACCGCCGGCACCTTCGTCCGGGCGCTCGAGCCGGACCTCCTGGTCGGCGCCCTGAGCCAGGCCGGCATCCACGCCACCCCCTCGGGCGACCGGGGCATGCGCACCGACGCGAGCCCCGAGGAGGTCGGCAAGGTCGCCGCCGCCGCGGGCATCGTGCTCGTCGAGCTGCGGGCGGCCGACGGCGCGGGCCTGGAGGAGATGTTCCTCCAGCTCACGTCCACCACCCAGCGCGAGAACGTCCCGCAAGGAGCACCCGCATGAGCACCGCCACCCTCGACCAGCCCACCGTGCAGGTCGACTCCCGTCCCATCCCGCTGTCGCGCCTGGTGAAGGTCGAGCTCCGCAAGCTCGCCGACACCCGGGCCGGGCTGTGGCTGCTGATCGCGG
>NZ_JBMGQR010000147.1:0-2108 GCF_049059935.1 Solicola agrisoli
CACCTCGACATGGCCCGACCCGGCCCTCGGCTGGCCCACAGCGGTGGCGCTGGTATGCCGCACCAACACCGCCGGCCTCAACGCGGCCGGGCGAATGCTGCAGGAATGGGCCTCCAGATCCGTACCGGATCTTGACGTCGTCGCTCTGGTGGCCGTCGCTGACGCCCCAGGCCGGCTCCCCCACCTGCTGCGCCGACGTCTCGCCGAGACCCAGGCAGCGGTCCCACATCTGATCACCGTGCCCTGGCTGAGCCAGTGGCGCGAACACCCCTACGTCGCGGACCCGACCGCCTCAGCCGTCGCCGGCCGCCTCACCAACCTCGTGTCGGGCTCCGACGCCCGACCCAAGTCCACCTGACAGCACACCCCGAAGTCACCAGCAGGGAGAACTGACCATGTTCGATCGCATCACGACCACCGTCCTCACCGCCGTCCCCGACCCCACCCCGAGCGTCCCCGCTGACGTCGAGAGCAAGGTGAACATCATCCTCGGCGTCGGCATGTGGCTTGTCATCGCCGCTTGCGTCGCCGGCGTCCTGATCGCCGCCGGAAAGATGGCGCTCGCCTTTCGCCGCGGTGAGCTCGGCGAGTCCTTCGGCACCCTCGGCGGCGTCGCCGCCGCGTGCGTCTTAGTCGGCACCGCCTCGGCGTTCGTCGGCTTCCTAGTCTGAGGACCCCGCAGGCCTCAGATCACTTCACCTTCAGGAGCAGCGATGGCACCCGACCCCGATGGGCGCGCACTGACCCCCGTGCGTCTCACGATCGCCGCAGTGGTTCTCATCGCGATCGTTGCACTGGTGACGTTCCTCGTCGTGCGCAGCACCGACAGCGACACCGACGCGGCGTCCGAGCCGGCGACACCCACCGCCAGCAGCGCCCCGCCCGGCCCGAGCGACTCCGCCCCGTCAGCAGGCGAGACCTACGACTCTGCATGCGGCCTGCGCGGCGGCAGCCTCCAGGAACCAACCCAGCAACCGGACGACCTCACCTTCGAGCGCGTCGATGGCTGGGCCTACCCCATCTCCAAATCCGCCGGCCCCGGCCGCCGCGACCCCCAAGGCGCATGGTCCTGCTTCGCGCGCACACCTACGGGAGCTGTCGTTGCTGCCCAGGTCATTGGTCTTCGCGTGGGGCTAGCAAGCGATTTCAGCGCGGTGGTGCGCGCTCAGACGGTCCCTGGTGTCGGGCAGAACCAGTTGCTGCAGGCCGGGCAGCCCGAGGGCCAAGGGATCACTGATACCAAGGGCTTCGTTCTTGAGAGCTACTCGAACGACGAGGCCGTCGTCAGCTACTACTTGGTTCAGCAGGGAAGGTCGTTCACCTGTTCCCAGGAGGTTCAGTGGCGGGACGACGACTGGAAGCTGCGGCTCGGCTCTGACGGCTCGACCTCTTCCGGATGCGTCGAGAGTGCGCCCTCTCGCTATGTCCCGTGGGGCAGTAGCTAATGGCCTGCGACGCGTTCAGCCCGATCGCTTGCGCCGGCGAAGTCGTCAAGGGTGGGGTGAAGAGCGCTGCCGGCAGTGCAGGTGAGTCGGCAATGGAGGGTGTGGCGAACTTCTTCAACGAGGCCGCCGAGTGGGCGGTGAAGAATCTGACGGCGGCGTGGTTGAACGCTCCGTCGCCCGATGTGCAGTCGTCGGCGTCGACGACGAGTTGGCTGTCTGAGCGGTTGACGTTCTTCGTGCTGGCCGCGATGGTCGGTGCGTTCTTCGTGGCCGCCTACAAGCTGGCCACGTCGCCCCGTGCCGAGCACGTGCGCGATCTGGGCGAGACGCTGGTTCGGGTCATCCTCACCACCACGATCGCGGCGACGCTCATCACGACCGCCGTCGAGGTCGGTGACCTGTTCGCCGACTGGATCATCGCCCAGGCCGACGTCGACCTGGGCAACTCGGTGCTGACCAAGATCCCGAACCCGGGCTTGTTGCTGGTGCTGGCCCTGGTCATGGCCGTCGCGCAGCTGATCCAGCTGGTGCTGATGATCGTGCGCAACGCGATGATCGTCTACCTGGCGGCGGTGCTCCCGCTGGCCGCGGCGTCGTCGTCGACGGCCGCGGGCAAGCAGTGGTGGTCCAAGTCGATCGCGTGGCTGATCGCGTTCGTGCTCT
>NZ_JBMGQR010000148.1:0-1622 GCF_049059935.1 Solicola agrisoli
CGGGAGTCCAGGCCGTGGCCGAAGACGGCGTGGGAGTAGAACTCGGCCTCGAGGTACTCCAGGTTGAGCGCGAAGTTGAGCACGGCACCGTCGGACGGTGCGGCCTCGGCGGCGCCGATGGTGGTGGCGCCGATGAGGCCGGCGCCGACGGTGCCCAGTCCGGCGATGCCGGCGGTGCGCAGGAACTTGCGCCGGTCGGCGGGGTTCTCTGCGCTGCGGTCGATCATGTCGACCAGGGTCTTGTTTCCGAACATGTTTCTCCTCGTAGTGCGAAACGATGTCGGTCGCGACCGATCCGGGGCCGCGAGGCCGGGGGTCGGAGGGTCCGAGGAGCCCGCGAGATCACGGGCGTCCGGCTGTGCTTCGAGTCACACCACGGCCCGGATGGGTGCCGATCGGAACTTTCTCAGAACAGCCCGGGCTGGACCACCGGCGCGGGAGCCGGGGGCGGGGCCGGGACCGGCCCGCGCACGCCGTCGCCGACGAGCCCGTGGCGCTCGAGCAGCGGTCGCACCCGCGACGCGAGCCGCTCGGTGTACCAGCGGTCGGCGTACGGGCCGGAGGCGTAGAGCGCCTCGTAGCGGTCGACGAGGTCGGGCCGCTCGCGACGGACCCAGCGCAGGAACCAGTCGCGGACACCGGGCTCCAGGTGCAGCGCCATGGCCGAGGCGGTCGTCGCGCCGGCGTCGGCGACGCGCTCGACCAGGTCGGTGAGGGTGCCCGTTCCGTCGGTGAGCCAGGGCAGGACGGGCGCCAGCATCACGTGGCAGGGCAGGCCCGCGTCGGTGACGGCGCGCACGAGGTCGAGCCGGGCCCGCGGTGACGGCGTGCCGGGCTCGATGCTCTCGTGCAGCGCGTGGTCGCCGACGGCGATCGAGACGCCGACCGACACCGGCACCCGGCGGGCGGCGTCGACGAGCAGCGGGAGGTCGCGTCGCAGCAGTGTGCCCTTGGTGAGGATCGACATCGGCGTGCCGGAGCCCGCGAGCGCCGCGATGATGCCGGGCATCAGGCGGTAGCGTCCCTCGGCCCGCTGGTAGGGGTCGGTGTTGGTGCCCAGCGCGACGGTCTCGTGGGTCCACGAGCGGCGGGCGAGCTCGCGCCCCAGCACCTCGGCGACGTTGGTCTTGACCACGATCTCGGTGTCGAAGCCCGTGCCGGTGTCGAGCTCGAGCCAGGCGTGGGTCCCACGGGCGAAGCAGTAGACGCACGCGTGGGTGCAGCCGCGGTAGGGGTTGACCGTCCACGAGAACGGGAGCCGGCCCTCGGTGCCGGGAGGCTGCCGCACGTGGTTGAGCGCCGACCGCGCCCGCACCTCGTGGAACGTCACGCCGGCGAACTCCGGCGTGGTCACCGACCGCACGAGCCCCGACGCCGAGCTCAGCCCCGGCAGTGCCCCGTCGTCCTCGACGTCCGTCCGCTGACCGCTCCATCGCACGAGATCAGTCGAACACGTGTTCGACGACGGGTCAAGGCGAGTCGTGGCCCGACGGGGTCGGTGGAACCGCATAGGTTGACGCCGTGAACGACACGCCCCCGACCCTGCGCGACGTCGTCGCCGTCCTCGACGCGCAGTGGAACCCCGCCTGGGCCGACGACTGGGACGCCGTGGGCACCAGCGT
>NZ_JBMGQR010000149.1:0-1536 GCF_049059935.1 Solicola agrisoli
CTTGCGGTGAATCGCGGCCATGCCGTTGCCGCCGAAGCCGTGACGCTCGCCGCGGCTCCAGACCTCGATCCGGTCCCAGTGCGTGCCGTCGGTGCGCAGCGCGTCACGCAGCACCGGATCGGCCTCGTCGATGCGGCGCAGGGTCGCGTCGGAGAACACCACGCCGAACCCGAACGCGTCGGTGCGCGCGTTGCGCTCGAACAGCACGACTTCGGCGGTGGGCAGCCTGCGGCGCAGCAACGTGGCCGCGAACAGACCACCGGGACCGCCTCCGACCACCGCGACACGACTCGTCATGCCGTCACAGTAGGCCGCTCGACAGCGTATATGCAACATCTTGACGTTGACCGGTGCCTCTGCGTTACTTGTGCTCCACGTCACTCGCACCATCGACTCGGGAGCAGCCATGACCTCCACCGCCGACGCCCGTACGACGGTCGCACCGCCAACGGGCCGTGCATCGTTCGTCATCGGCCTGTGCTTCTTCGCGATCGTCTTCGACGGGTTCGACCTCGTCGTCTACGGCGCCGTCGTGCCCGACCTGCTCGCCTACGAGCCGTGGGGTCTGACTCCCCAGCAGACCGGGGCGATCGGCAGCTACGCGCTGATCGGCATGCTGTTCGGCGCGCTCGCGATCGGCTACCTCACCGACGTCGTCGGCCGCCGGGTCGTGATGATCGCGTCAGTCGCGTTCTTCTCCCTGTTCATGCTCGTCGCCGCCGTGGCCCCGAGCCCCGAGGTGTTTGGTCTGTGCCGGTTCCTTGCCGGCCTCGGGCTCGGCGGCGTCATCCCGACCGCGATCGCGCTCACCGTCGAGTACTCGACGCCTGAGCGCCGCAACGTCAACAACGCACTGATGTTCTGCGGGTACGCGGTCGGCGGAGTGCTCGCCGCACTGAGCGCGCTCGCACTGCTCGAGCGCATCGGCTTCCGCGGCATGATGGCGCTCGGCGGGCTGCCGCTCGTTCTGGTCGTCCCCCTGCTCTGGCGCTTCCTGCCCGAGTCGCCGTCCTTCCTCACGACCCGTGGCCGTCACGACGAGGCCGACGCGCTCCGCCGGGCCTACCGGCTCCCCGCGCCGCCCGCGCCCGCCGGGCCGACGACGTCGGTCTCGACGTCCGAGCGCTTCGGGACCCTGCTGCGAGGCCGATGGCTTGCCGCGACCGTGCTGTTCTGCCTCGCGGGGATCGCCGGCCAGACCCTCGTCTACGGGCTCAACACCTGGCTGCCGCAGCTGATGGTGCTGGCCGGCTACTCGGTCACGTCGTCGCTGTCGTTCCTGCTCACGGTCAACGCCGGCGCCATCGTCGGCGTCATCGTGTCGTCCGCCCTCGCCGACCGCATCGGCCCGCGCCCGGTCACCGCCGGGTCGTTCGTCGCATCGGGCTGCGCACTCGTCCTGATGGGCACCGGGTGGGCCAGCACGCCGGTGATGTACCTGCTCGTCGCCGTCGTCGGCTTCGGCTCGATCGGCGCGCAGATCCTCGTCAACGGGTTCGTCGCCACCTACTACCCCGACGCGACCCGGGCCACCGC
>NZ_JBMGQR010000150.1:0-1525 GCF_049059935.1 Solicola agrisoli
CGCGGCGTCGTCGTCGACGGCCGCGGGCAAGCAGTGGTGGTCCAAGTCGATCGCGTGGCTGATCGCGTTCGTGCTCTACAAGCCGGTCGCGGCGCTGATCTACGCCGGGGCGTTCAAGATGCTGTCCGACGAGAACACGGTGGTCACGCAGATCACCGGTGTGGTCGCCGTGCTCATGGCGATCTTCGCGCTCCCGGCGATGATGCGGTTCCTCGTCCCGGCCACCGCGCAGATGACTGCCGGCAACGCCGGCACCATGGCGCTGGGCCTGGTCGGGGCGGCCGCAGCAACCGGTGCGGTCGTGGCCACCGGCGGTGGCGCCGCGGCCGGTGGCGGGTTCAGCGGCGCGACCAGCGCCCCCACCGGCGGCGGCATGTCGACCGCTGGTCCCGGTGGGGGTGGACCCGGTGGCGGTGGTGGTGCCCCGTCTGGTGCTCCCGCAGGTGGCGGGTCGGGCGGCTCGGGCACGTCACCCGATGGGCCGATGCCGACCGGCGCATCCGGCTCCGGCGACGCGGGCGGCGACGACAGCAGCGGCACCAGCGCCTCGGGAACCTCCGACGCGCCTAGCGGCGGCGCCCCGGTCCCGTCCGGCAGCGGCGCGGGCCCGTCGGGCTCAGGTGCCCCGGTCTCGGGCGGCGCGGTCTCCGGCGGCTCCGCCGCGGGCGGGTCGTCGGGCGCGACGTCGTGGCACGACGTGGCGGGCGCAGCGCGGACCGGCGCGGATCTGGGCAGACGAACCAATGAGGGCGCCTCTGGCGCCGTGGAGGAGAACTGATGACCACCAACACCAGTGCTGCTACGCCCGCGCGCCCGACGTACGGCAACTGGGTCGCCCAGCGGTCCCCTGGGCTGGGTTCGGCCGGGCTGATCGCCTCGGCGATCCTTCTCGGCGGCGGCGTGCTCGCGATGATCACCCTGCTCGTCGCCGGCATCGTCGTCGCGCTGGTGGTCGCCGCGGTCACCAGTCTCGCGTTCGTCGCGGTCGGGACCCCGATCGGCGTCACCGTGCTGCGCCGAGTCGCGTTCGGCCGCCAGGTCCGCCAGCGCGCCCACCAGGGCCGCACCGGCGTCCTCACCCGATCCCCGCGCCCGCACAACCGGCTCCCTGGCATGCTCGGCCGCACCAGCCTGCTCGAGAAGAACGACGCCTACGGCAACCCGTTCGTCGTCATCAAGAACCCCCGCAAACGCGGCCTGTTCACGATCGTCGCCCGCTGCATCGCCGAGGGCCCAGCCCTGCAGGACCAGGCCCGGCTGAACCAGTGGGTCGGCGGCTACGCCGGCGTGCTGTCCTCCCTCGGCGCCGAACCCGCCTTGGTGTGCGCCAAGGCAATCACCGACACCGCCCCCGACCCCGGCGGCCGCCTCGAATCACTGGTGATGAACGCCCGCGCCGAGGGTGCCCCGGACCTGGCCCGGGCGGTGATGGACGAGTGCGTGCGCACCTACTCGGAGACCTCGTCGGAGAACGTCACCTACTTCGAGCTCACCTTCCGCGGGCACGGCCTGTCGCGCCGCGGAC
>NZ_JBMGQR010000151.1:0-1213 GCF_049059935.1 Solicola agrisoli
TGGGTGCTAAGCCAGCCCGCCGGCCTGGCGGAGGCTGACCAGGATCGTGCCGATGACGACCTCGACCTCGGCGCTGGCGGCCTCGGGGTCCTCGGCGTCGGCGACGAGGGCGCCGGCGCTGCGCATGGCGCCGTAGAAGACGGTGGCGAAGGTCTGGGCGAGGGAGTCCTCGACCCCCGTGCCCTCCAGCAGGTCGCGGACGATCTGCTCGACGATGCCGAACGTGGACCCGCGCTCGATCTCCTGCCACCGCTCGGGACCGAGCGCGACGGGCGCCTCCTGCATGACGATGCGGCGGTAGGTGGGCTCCTGGCAGATCTCCAGGAAGCCGCGGAGCCCGACCTCGGCGCGCTCCCACGGGTCCTTCTCGCGCCGCAGCGCGCGCGAGATCTTCTTGCTCGCGGCCTTCTGCTCGCGGTCGACCACGTGCTCGAACAGGTCGAGCTTGCCGCTGAAGTGGTGGTAGAGCGCGCCCTTGGTGACGCGGGCCGCCGCCACGACCTCGTCGAGCGAGGTGCCGGCGTAGCCGCGCTCGGCGAACAGGTCCGTGGCGCCCTCGACGAGGGCCTTGCGGGTGGAGGAGGAGTACTCCTGGCGACGCGAGGACGATCGGCCGCCGGCCGCGGCCCGGAGCACCTTGCGCGTGGTCACCCGCGAACCCTACGACCAGGTGTCGCGTCTCACGCGACCCCACGTTGTGCTGCCCGCGGGTATGACACATACTCAGAGTACGTACCGACGGTATGACGAAAGGAGCAGACCATGACCTGGGATGCCTACAACCGTCGCAAGACCGTGCTCCGCGAGCTGCTGGAGGTCGCCGACCTCCACCCCGACGGCGTCCTTCCCTGGGACGCCCGCGTCGAGCAGGCCTTCGAGAACCCCACCGAGCTGTTGTTCGACCTGCAGATGTACTGGTTCCAGCGCCTCTCGGGCGAGGTGGACCGCCGCATCGACCGCGGCGACGTCGACCCCGAGGCGGCCGCCGTCAGCGCCTGGCGTCAGGCGGCCGCGTCCTCCCCGGGCGCCCGCGCGATCCTCGACGCCCACGACGACGACCCGCTGCTGGCCAAGGCGCACGCCAAGGAGCTGTCGATGCTGGCCCACGCCGCCGGACGCGCACCGCTGTGGCACCCGTCGGCCCCCGCCATCGGGGCCCGGCTGCGCGCCGAGGCGCGGGCGATCCGGATCGAGGACGCCCCGTCCGCGGGCC
>NZ_JBMGQR010000152.1:0-1141 GCF_049059935.1 Solicola agrisoli
GCCAACGCGATGCCGCAGGCGCTCGGCGCGTCGGCGCTCGACCGGAGCCGCCAGGTGGTGGCGTTCTGCGGTGACGGCGGCCTGACGATGCTCATGGGCGACCTGATCACCGCCGTGGCCTACCGGTTGCCCGTGACGTTCGTGGTCTTCGACAACAGCCGCCTCGGCATGGTCAAGCTCGAGCAGGAGCAGGGCGGGCTGCCCGAGTTCGGCACCGTGCTGCAGAACCCCGACCTGGCCAAGGTCGCCGAGGCGTGCGGCCTGACGGGCGTGCGCGTGGAGGACCCCGCCGACGTCGACGCCGCCGTGCGCGACGCGCTCGCGCACGACGGGCCGGTGCTCCTCGACGTGGTCACCAACCCCGAGGAGATCTCGCTGCCGCCCAAGCCCACGCTGTCGCAGGCGTGGGGCTTCGCGATCGCGAAGTCCAAGGAGGTGCTGGTCTCGGCCGACTGAGCGGGCCGGGTGCCGGACACGTCGTGCGGACGACCCCCGACGCTGGTTGGGTGGGGGGAACCGCATCCGACCAGGGGAGAAGAGCATGGGCAAGCTGACCGTCGCCGCCGCGGCCGCCACCGGGTACGTGCTCGGCACGCGCGCCGGACGCGAGCGCTACGAGCAGATCAAGCGCCAGGCCCGTCGGGTCTGGAACGACCCGCGCGTCGCCGACAAGCGTCACGACGCCGTCGACCTGGCGTCGCAGAAGGCCAACGAGGCCGCCGCGGCGGCCAAGCAGAAGGCGTCGGAGGCCGCTGCCGCCGCCAAGCACAAGGCCGAGGAGGTCGTCGCCGACGCCCGGGAGTCCAACCCCGAGGCCGCCGAGAAGATCGACGACGCCGCCGTGAAGGTCACCGAGGCCGTGCACGACGTCAAGGACGCGGCGGCCGCGACGCCGTCCAACGTCAAGGGCGACGAGGTGCGCCAGCCCGCACCGCCGCAGGGCATCTGAGCACCCACGCAGCACCACGTGCACCGTGGCCCGGGTCACCCGGGCCGCGGTGCGCGAGCGCGCGTGGTCGGGGCACCCCGGGCGAAGTCGTAGGATGGTTGACCTGATGAACGACACCGTCCCCACGGGCTCGGCTTCTGGGGACACTCCCGACGCCCAGCACCGCACCACCTTCGCCGACCTCCTCGACGA
>NZ_JBMGQR010000153.1:0-1136 GCF_049059935.1 Solicola agrisoli
CTCGTCGGTGAGGATCCGGGCCACCGCCGGACGCAGCACCTCGAGCACCACGCCGGGCGCGACCTCGAGCGAGAACGTCTCGTCGCCGAGCGCGGTGACGGTGCCGAAGATGCCGCTGGTGATCATCACCCGGGCGCCGAGCTCGAGGCTCTGCTGGGTCTGCTGGGCCTCGCGCTGGCGCTTGCGGGCGGGCCGCAGCACCAGGAACCAGAAGACGAGGACGAGCAGGACGAGGGGCAGCAGGCCGGCGAGCTGGTCCGCGGACACGGGGGGACTCCGTAGGGGTCGGTGACGGGTGGTCGAGAACGGTCAGCCTACCGGCCGTCGGCGACGGGCCCCGTGGCGGTCGCGCGGCCGGGCGTCAGGCGACGCAGAACTCGTTACAACAGGGGTCGTGCCGTCGCGGGCGTCGACGGATTCCCAGGTATACCTGGGAATCTGCGCCTGGCACGGGGAACTCTCGAGGTGCCGGGACGGATTCCCGTGCCAGGTGGGACGGGTGGGGCCGGCGGGGCGAGGCGCCCCGTCGAGCCTCTGCGTCGACGGTGGGCCGGGGCCGGATGCCGTCCGTCGAGCCCCACGCGTCCCACTGCACCCGGAGATCCGACGACACCCCGGGAAGTTCTCCGTGGTCTCGCCGGACTCCCAGGTGAACCTGGGAAACCGTCAGCGGGGTCAGTCGAGCGGGAGCTGCTCGGGGCCCGCGCCGGAGGCGGTGGGGGGCGGGGTGAGGCCGAGGTGGCGCCACGCGGCGGCGGTGGCGATGCGGCCACGGGGCGTGCGGGCGAGGAAGCCCTGGCGCACCAGGAACGGCTCGGCCACCTCCTCGACGGTCTCGCGCTCCTCCCCCACGGCGACGGCGAGCGTCGACAGCCCCACCGGGCCGCCGGCGAAGCTGCGGCACAGGGCGGTGAGCACGGCGCGGTCGAGGCGGTCCAGCCCGATCGCGTCGACCTCGTACAGGTCGAGCGCGGCACGGGCGACGGCCTCGTCGACGACGCCGTCGGCGCGGACCTCGGCGAAGTCGCGGACGCGGCGCAGCAGGCGGTTGGCGATGCGGGGCGTGCCGCGTGAGCGGGACGCGATCTGGTGGCCGCCGTCGCGCGTGACCTCGACCTCGAGCAGGGCCGCCGAGC
>NZ_JBMGQR010000154.1:0-839 GCF_049059935.1 Solicola agrisoli
CACGGCGCTGCGGTCGATGTCGGCTCCCGGCACCGCCTACGACGACCCTCGCCTGGGCAAGGACCCCCAGGTCGGCTCGATGGACGACTACGTCGAGACCACCGACGACAACGGCGGCGTGCACATCAACTCCGGCATCCCCAACCGCGCGTTCCAGCTCGTCGCGGTCGCCATGGGCGGACACGCCTGGGAGGACGCCGGTCGCACCTGGTACGCGGCGCTCACCGGAGGCCAGGTGACGCCCGACGCCGACTTCGCCTCGTTCGCCGCGGCCACGGTCTCGGCCGCCACCGACCTGTTCGGCGCCGACTCCTCCCAGGTCGCGGCGGTGCGCGAGGGCTGGGCGGGCGTGGGCGTCGAGCCGGGCGCCGTCGCCGCACCGGCCGGGCAGACGTCCGAGCCCGCACCCGCCGGACGCGTCGTGGTGCGTCGCAGCGGCGGGTTCGTCGGCGGCGTCCAGACCGGCGAGGTGGCGCTCGACGCCGACCCCGTCGGCCCCGAGGTCCGCGACCTCCTGGGCCGGGTCGACCTCGCCACGGTCTCGGGCACCAGCACCCCCGCGCCCGACCGCTTCGTCTACACCGTCGAGGTCGACGGACGGCCCTTCGAGGTGCCCGAGCAGGCCCTCACCCCCGAGCTGTCGAGGGTCGTGAACCTCGTGCTCGGCGACGGGGGCGGGCCGCTGTCGTGAGCGTCGTCTACTACACCGCCTCCAGCCTCGACGGCTTCGTCGTCGACGCCGACGACTCCCTGGGCTGGCTGCTCTCACGCGACATCGACGGGTCCGCGCCGTTCGGGTACGACGTGTTCCGCCCGACGGTGGGCGCCGTCGTCGTCGG
>NZ_JBMGQR010000155.1:0-825 GCF_049059935.1 Solicola agrisoli
GCCGCGCTGGCCCTGGTAGCGCGAGCCGTACTTCTGCGAGCCGTACGGGTGCTCGGCGGGGGAGGTCAGCCGGAAGAAGCACAGCTGCCCGATCTTCATGCCGGGGTACAGCTTGATCGGCAGCGTCGCGACGTTGGCGAGCTCGAGCGTGACGTGCCCGGTGAAGCCGGGGTCGATGAAGCCCGCGGTGGCGTGCGTCAGCAGCCCCAGCCGTCCGAGCGACGACTTGCCCTCCAGGCGCGCGGCGACGTCGTCGGGCAGGCTCACCTGCTCGTAGGTCGAGCCGAGGACGAACTCGCCCGGATGCATGATGAACGCCTCGCCGGCCTCGGCCACGACCTCGACCGTGAGGTCGCTCTGGTCCTCGGCGGGGTCGATGTGCGGGTACCGGTGGTTCTGGAACACGCGGAAGAACTTGTCCAGCCGCACGTCGATGCTGGAGGGCTGGATCATCGTCCGGTCGAGGGGGTCGAGGACGACCCGGCCGGCGTCGATCTCGCCGAGGATGTCACGGTCGGAGAGCAGCACCGGACCAACCTAGGCCATCGCACCCACCGAGCGCGGTGGTGCCCGCGCCCGCGAGACCGTGCGA
Organism: Solicola agrisoli; assembly: GCF_049059935.1. NCBI lineage: Bacteria > Bacillati > Actinomycetota > Actinomycetes > Propionibacteriales > Nocardioidaceae > Solicola > Solicola agrisoli. Next base: position 593 of record NZ_JBMGQR010000155.1, read on the forward strand.
TAAGGTCGTGGCGTCTCGACGGGCCCGCCCGACGAGCACGCGGGCGTAGTTCAATGGCAGAACATCAGCTTCCCAAGCTGAACATGCGAGTTCGATTCTCGTCGCCCGCTCCGATGGTCCGCACTCAGTGCGGACGCCAGGCGTCCTCGTCCTCGGTGCGCACCATCACCGAGACGGGCAGCGTGGCCTCGGCCAGCGCCTCGACGCTCACCTTCTCGAACACCTCGCGCAGG
>NZ_JBMGQR010000156.1:0-621 GCF_049059935.1 Solicola agrisoli
GTCGTCGGCGCGCTCGTGCTCCTCGCGGCGGCCATCGGGTCGTCGATCGCGTGGTGGGTCCTGCTCGCCCTGGTGGTCGTCCTGCTCGGCGTCGGTGTCCACGACGTCCTGCAGCGCAAGCACGCGGTGCTCCGCAACTACCCGGTGCTCGGGCACCTGCGGTTCCTGCTGGAGAGCATCCGGCCCGAGCTGCAGCAGTACTTCATCGAGCGCAACGTCGACGGCCGTCCGTTCGACCGCGACACCCGCACGCTGATCTACGAGCGGGCCAAGGGCACCAACGCCGAGAAGGCCTTCGGCACCGAGCGCGACGTCAACGAGATCGGGTACGAGTACCTGCTGCACTCCACCGCGCCGCTCGACCCGCCGGAGCAGCCGCACCGGGTGCGCATCGGCGGACCGGACTGCACCCGGCCGTACGACATGTCGCTGCTGAACGTCTCGGCGATGAGCTTCGGCGCGCTGTCGGGCAACGCGCTGCTGGCGCTCAACGGCGGTGCCGCCCGGGGCGGCTTCGCGCACGACACCGGTGAGGGCGGGCTGACGAAGTACCACCTCGAGCACGGGGGAGACCTCGTCTGGGAGCTCGGGAGCGGGTACTTCGGGGCCCGTACCGCCGAC